>DASWOZ010000024.1:0-8037 GCA_036398535.1 Mucilaginibacter sp.
CCCTGTTAATGAAGACCGGCCTGCGCCATATATAGATATTGCTTCGGACACACCCGGAGACAATTACTCTTACATCAGGCAGGAAACTGAGGTAATAAGGCATGAACTGGAGATAGATGAAAGCTGGGTTGATGATGAAGATGAACTAATTGACGAACCACAGGAAAAAGTTATTGAGGATACCCCACCCCTGCCTGTTAAGGCGACTGATACTGCTGATGTAAAGCCCACTGCAGAAAAACCACAACCACTACCGGATGCGGAGGTGCTTACCATTAATCAAAAAATATCAGCCCAATTAAGCAATAAAGCCGAGGCCGGCCCGCAACCCATCAGTGACCTAAAATCGGCCATTACATTGAATGATAAACTGCTTTATGTAAAAGACCTTTTTAATGGTTACAGCCTGGCTTATAGTGAAGCTGTTGATCTGCTAAACCGTTTTACTACATTTGAAGAGGCCGATAGCTTTTTGAAAAAGAATTATTCGGTCAAAAATAAATGGGAAGATAAACCGCAGACTTCAGAAAAGTTTTATGCTTTGCTAAAAAGAAGGTACGCTTAGGCGTAAATCATTCCCATCCTGTTTGAATCGAGTTTAAGCAGGATAAATAGCAGGATAGTAAAACTCCACAGCGAAGAACCGCCATAACTGACAAATGGCAACGGAATACCAATTACCGGCACCAAACCAATCGTCATTCCTATATTGATCATTACGTGAAAAAAGATGATAGATGCCACCCCGTAGCCATATATCCGTGAGAAGGGCGATCGTTGCCGTTCAGCGATGATAATCAGGCGCAGTAATAAAAACAGGTATAAACCAATTACCACTACAGAACCCGCGTAGCCCCATTCTTCGCCAACGGTACAAAAAATAAAATCGGTACTTTGCTCGGGCACAAAGGAGTACTTGGTTTGTGTGCCATGCAGGTAGCCTTTGCCCCAAAGCTTACCCGACCCTATGGCAATTAACGACTGATTTAAGTTATAACCCTTCCCTCTTGGGTCCTTCTTAACACCTAATATAATATCAATACGCACCTTTTGGTGGGGCTGCAAAACGTGGTTATATATAGTTTTAACACTAAATATAAAAACTACTGATAATACCAGGCCCGCAAGCAGGGCAAGCACCAGCTGCTTATTTCGTTTAAACAATAAAATAATCAGCGAAACAAATGCAACCAGCGCACCGATCACATATATTGGATTAAATAATATAGCCGCAACAAATAAAAAGATAAACAGCGCGCCTATAATAAGAAAGTAAGGAGATAGCCCCTCACGGTATAAAACAAAAATAAGTGATATAAATACTAAGGTTGAACCCACATCGGGCTGCAACATAATAAGCAACATGGGGAAGCCAATAATAGCCGCCGAGATAAGAAATGATTTAAGCTCCGTGACTCTTACATTAGCCCCGCTTAAATAACGTGCCAGTAACAGGCAAGTGGCAAACTTGGCAAACTCAGATGGTTGTAGTCTAAATCCTCCTCCCAGGGGTATCCATGCCTGATTGCCCCCTACATTACGGCCTATAATGAGTACCAGCAATAGCAACAAAATGGTTATTCCATAAAAAGCCGGTGCCAGCGCCGATAAAAACCGGCTTTCGAGCAGTAAAATAACTATACCAATTACCAGTGCCGATATAATAAAAATAAACTGTTTGCCATAATTGGTATCCAGATCAAAAATATCCGGGTGTCTTACATCATACACGGCCGAATGAATATTTAACAAACCAATGGTACAAAGCGCCAGGAAGATCAACACCGTTAACCAGTCCACATTAAAAAAGAAGCTGCGCTGTGGGTTACTCATCATCTTTGGGGTTTAATGGCCGCCATGTATCTTGGAGCTGTTGGTATCTTGTTTTTCTTTGCTGCCGGTTTTAGCCCCGCTTTTTTATTTGCAGAGTCCACAGGTGTTTTTTTTGTATCAGGCGTTTTAGAAATAATTTCCGGCAACAGATTAGCATTCATATAATACCCCGGTTCAATACCTGACGGGCGGCGGGTAATGCTATCACGCAAATATTTTTCAACTATAAAACTGGCAATTGGTGCGGCCCAGGTAGCACCCTGGCCTGAATTTTCAACTATTACTGCAATAGCTATTTTAGGATTTTCTCTCGGTGCAAACGCCACAAACACCGAGTTATCTTTGCCATGAGTGGTTTGCGCTGTCCCGGTTTTACCGCACATTATTATGCCCGGTATTTTTGAACCGGCAGCAGTACCCACATCAACCACCCGTTGCATACCGTCAATAACCGGTTCAAAATATTGCGCGTCAATTCCCACATAATTTTTTAGCGTATACTCTTGTTTGATGATTTGTTTATCGCCTATGGATTTGATAAGGTGTGGCTTGTAATAAAAACCGTGGTTAGCAATGGTAGCTTCGATATTAGCCAGTTGTAAAGGCGTAGCTAATAATTCGCCCTGCCCAATCCCTAACGAAATAACTGTGCTTGAACGCCAGCCGCCACGATGGTATAACTTGTCGTAAAACGATGATTCTGGTAAATAACCTTTTCCCTCATTTGGCAAATCAAGATTAAGCTTTGAACCCAAACCAAACTTAGCCACATTATTACGCCATGCGGTAAAGCTTGTATCTGTTTGTTTTGCGCCCGCGCGGTTAATTAGTTTTTCAAACACCATATCAAAGTAACCGTTGCATGATTCGGCCACGGCGCTGCTCAACGTAACCAGTCCGTGTCGTTCACCATGAAAACAAGGAATTTTTCTATTCCCAGAAATATAATATCCAGGGCAGTTATAAGTGGTTTGTGGGGTGATAATCCCTTCCTGCATTGCAATTAACGCGCTTAGTGGCTTAAATGATGATCCCGGTGGGTAATTTGCCTGAATGGGCCTTACTAAAAACGGTTTATAAGGGTTATTATGCAATTGGGTGTAATTAGCACCGCGTTCATGACCAACCAATAAATTAGGGTCATATCCCGGGCTACTTACAAAAGCCAGTATTTCGCCGGTTGATGGCTCAATTGCCACAATACTGCCCACTTTATTGCGCATTAATCTCTCGCCCAGTTTTTGTAGCCTGATATCTAATGATGAAGTTAAGCGTTCGCCGGGCACAGCCAAAGTATCATACGCCCCATTAGCGTACGATCCTTTTTGATTACCTTTTGAATCTACCATCCAATTTTCGACACCGCGCTGGCCACGCAAAACGTTTTCGTAAGCTTTTTCAACGCCTGATATACCAATATAATCGCCCAAACGATAATAACCACCTGACGTTGCAATCTTATCAGGCGAAACCTCACCAATATACCCCAAAAATTGCGCGGCGACAGAATCGGGATAATTGCGGATAGGGTGGGGCTGTACAGCAAATCCCTGAAACTCTGATAACCTCTCTTGCAACGACGCAGTTAGTTGCGGCGATAATTGCTTCTCAAAAGGAGATGATAAATTTGGCGAGTATTTGATGGCTTTTGCCAAACGCCTATCAAATTCAGGTTTGTCAATACCAACCAATTTGCAAAACTCTAAAGTATCAAAGGGCTTAATTTCTTTGGGTATGATAGTGATGTCATATACCAGATCATTCGTAACCAACACTTTTCCGTTACGGTCAAGTATAGGGCCACGGGCAGGGTATCGAATAACCTGGCGAATAACATTCTTGTTGGCATACAGCAAATACCTGTCATCAACTATTTGTATATAAAACAGCCTTATCAATAACACCAAAAATATCGTTATAAATATGCCGGCAATAACGTAACGCCGTTCAAAAAAACTATTCATTTACGTTCTTTACTCCTGTAAAATAATAACCCCGAAACTAACATTAAAATTACTGTAAATAAAGAACTCAATACAACCCTTGTTAAGGTATATTGTATTTCTGAGAACCGGAAAACTTCTAAATTAAAGAGGAAGAAATGATGGAACAGAGTTAGGATCAATGTATAAGTAAAAAACCACCTGAAACCCATTACACTTAACGTAGGCTCGGGCTCATTATCAAAGCCTTCTTTCTGTACGGTAATGCTGATAAACAACAGCCGTACAAATGCCAGTAAAACACAGGCAGCAGCATGCAACCCCGGGGTATCATAAAAAGCATCAATAGTTAAGCCTAATATAAAGGCCAACGGAAACAACAGCAGGTTAGGTGTTTCAAAAGGGAGCAATAAGATAAAAAGGATATATAAATAGGGCGTAGACAGGTTATAAAGTGTAATGTTTTTTAATAAAAACACCTGTATAAAAACTAACAGGATAAAACGGAGAAGGTTAACAATAATGGTTCGGCTCATTTTATTTTTCCTGGGCCTCCAACCCCAATTGCTCTTTCGCAAATTTATTATTCACTACATATACATATTGCAGCTTACTAAAATCAACAGCGATATTTACATCCATATTTAAGAAAGAGCCACGTGCAGTTTTGGCACGCAGCGAGGCCACTTTACCTATAGGTATGCCTGCCGGGAATAACGAAAGATCAGACGTTACCACCAGCTCGCCCAATTTAGGTGACGCATTGTTTGATACGTTATATAACAAACCCTTATGCGGATCAAGATCATCGCCCCATGAAAATGAGCCCAAATCTTTTGTACCCGCAAGTACAGCGCTTATGATAGTTTCTTTATGTAATAATGATTGTATAACAGCATAATGCTCGCCCACAAAAATAACCTTTCCCACCACACCCGAATTGCAAATAACCCCCATGCCTTTTCCAATGCCCGCATTACTGCCCCTGTTAATAGTAATATAATTGGTACGCCGGTTAATAGAATTATTAATTACCTCGGCTATTACATACTCATATTGTTGCTTATAAACCGTATCGGTAACCTTGCGTTTAGCCAGGGTATCAATATAAAAAGAGGTTTTAAGCTGATTTTTTAAGCGTGCGTTTTCGCGGGCCAGGCTATCATTTACCTCCTTTAATGATAAATAGCCCCTAAACCCATTTACCTGCGCATATAAATTACCGGTTACCTTACTGGTGCTGTTAATAAATGTAGCTTTTTGAAAAGAATTGTATTTAACATAGATGATAAGCGCGCTTATCTCAAATATCAGAAACAAAAAAAATGCGTTATACTTGGTGATAAATATCAGGAGGTTACGCATTACTATTCGGCTTTGAAATTGAAATCAAGATATAAGGATCAAGAACCAAGATAAAAAATCATTTGAAATTCTACCTGATTCTTGACTCTTAATTCTTGCTTCCAACTATTGCATTAAAAATTTAAAATGACCAATATTTTTAAGGGCGGTACCCGTTCCGCGTACTACGGCACGCAGCGGGTCTTCGGCAACGTGAACCGGCAGTTTTGTTTTTGCCGCTATACGCTTATCTAAACCACGCAGCAAAGCGCCGCCGCCTGTTAAATATATACCTGTTTGGTAAATATCTGCCGAAAGCTCGGGCGGGGTGATTTCCAGCGCCTTTAGTATCGCTTCTTCAATTTTTGATATTGATTTATCCAAACAATGTGCAATCTCCGTATACGAAACCATGATCTGTTTAGGTACACCGGTCATTAAATCACGGCCCTGTACCGCAAAATCAGTGGGTGGATCGGCCAGTTCAGGCAATGCCGCGCCAACTTCAATCTTTATCTTTTCGGCAGTACGGTCACCAATCATAATATTATGCTGGCGGCGGATATATTGTACAATATCCGAATCGAAGTTATCGCCCGCGACACGGATAGACTGATCACAAACAATACCCGAAAGCGCGATAACCGCAATCTCGGTAGTACCACCGCCAATATCAATGATCATGTTGCCCATTGGTTCTTCTACGTCAATACCTATACCTACGGCGGCAGCCATTGGCTCATGTATCAGGTAAACTTCCTTTGCTCCTGCTATTTCGGCAGAGTCACGCACGGCACGTTTTTCAACTTCGGTAATACCTGATGGGATACAGATAACCATACGTAACGATGGAAAGAACCATCCTTTACCCTGGTTGATCATTTTTATCATGCCGCGTATCATGTGTTCGGCAGCGTTAAAATCAGCAATCACACCGTCTTTTAATGGCCTTACGGTCCGAATATTATCATGTGTTTTACCCTCCATTTGCATGGCCTGTTTACCAATAGCAATTACTTTATTGGTAGTACGGTCAAACGCTACAATTGATGGTTCATCAACAACAACTTTATCATTATGTATAATAAGGGTATTGGCAGTACCCAAATCAATCGCTATTTCTTGTGTAAAAAAATTAAATAAACCCATTATGGTGTTTGCTTCAAATTATATGTAATTTTTATAAAAATATGCTTAATAAACTATTTAATGTTATTTAAAGCGTTAAAAAAGTGTATTTATTATACAATTATTAATATTAATGTATAAAATGGCGAACGCCTGTAATCACCATCGAAATGTTTTTCTGATTGCACATTTCTATTGAAAGCTTGTCGTTTATTGAGCCGCCCGGTTGTAGTACTGCTACAATGCCAGCTTCTGCCGCCAGCTCCACACAATCCGGGAAAGGGAAGAACGCGTCTGATGCCATAACCGCACCATTCAGGTCAAAACCAAAGCTTTCCGCTTTGATTACGGCCTGCCTTAACGAGTCGACCCGGGAGGTTTGCCCAACACCGCTTGACATCAGTTGATTGTTTTTTGCAAACACAATGGTGTTTGATTTGGTATGCTTTACCACTTTATTGGCAAAATACAAATCGCGCATTTCGTGCGTTGTTGGCTGCCTGTTGGTAACCGGGTTCATTAACTCCGGGCCTTCAACTACCAGATCCTTATCCTGCTCAATTACACCGTTCAATAAAGTTTTAAACTGCTTAACAGGCAGTTCTACGTTTTGGCGGATTAAAATGATACGATTCTTTTTTTCTTGCAGTATTTGAATCGCCTCGTCGGTATAAGCCGGGGCTATCAATACTTCGTAAAATATCTTGCTGATCTCTGCCGCTGTTTCCGCATTGATCTCATCATTGGCAATAATTACCCCGCCAAATGCCGATACCGGGTCGCAGGCTAAAGCATCTATCCAGGCTTCTTTGATGAAAGAACGGCTGGCAATACCACAGGCATTGGTGTGCTTTAAAATGGCTACAGTAGGTTCGGTAAACTCGTCAATCAAGGCAACTGCCGCGTCAACGTCTACCAGGTTATTGTAAGAAAGTTCCTTGCCATGCAATTTGGTAAACATGGCATCCAGATTACCATAAAACGTACCTTTTTGATGCGGGTTTTCGCCATAACGTAATATCTGGCTGCGTTGAATGCTTTGCTTAAATACGGGCAAAGGTGTTTCGCGGTCAAAATATTGAAATATTGCGGTATCGTAATGGGAAGTAATGTTAAATGCTTTATGTGCAAATTTATAGCGTTGGTCAATGGTGGTTGATCCGTTTTGCGCTTTTAATATAGTTTCCAGTTCGGTATAATCATCTTTACTGGCAACAATAACCACATCCTTATAATTCTTAGCAGCAGCACGGATAAGAGAGATACCACCAATATCAATTTTCTCAATAATATCGTCAGGTTGCGCACCTGAGTTTACGGTTTCTTCAAATGGATAAAGATCAACAATAACCAGATCAATTTCCGGGATCTCATATTGGGCCAGTTGTTGTTCATCGCTTTCAAAACCCCTGCGGGCCAGGATACCACCAAATACTTTTGGATGCAGGGTTTTAACACGCCCGCCTAAGATAGAAGGGTACGAGGTAAGGTCCTCAACCGCTATAACATCAACACCCAAACCGCGAATAAAAGTTTCTGTTCCGCCGGTAGAATATATGTTAACACCCAAACGGTTTAGCTCATGGATAATAGGCTCAAGATTGTCTTTATAATAGACAGATACTAAGGCATTTTTAATTGTAACGGGATGACTCATTTAAAGAAAAAATTTGAGCCGCAAAGGTAGGAATTAGAGATTAGAGATTGGTGATTAGTGATTAGTTTTTTTAAAGAACTATTAAACTAAAAATTAGCCCTCTGTAAAATCTAAATCCTTGCCATAAGTTTC
>DASWOZ010000025.1:0-1539 GCA_036398535.1 Mucilaginibacter sp.
GGATAATGATAACATTGGCTATCGCATAAGAGGTGATTACCCAGGCCGTATCTTCTAAAGTTGAGCCCAGGTTACCACTCATGTAAGACAAGGCGACATTTACAATAGAAGTATCTATAAGTTCCATAATAGCGGCGGCTATTACAGTGATAATTAGAAGTTGTCTTTTTAGTGAGCTCATTTTTATTATACCGATTGGTATATTTTTATAAACGATTAATTATTCCTTTTTAATTAGGTACAATATTAAAACATAAAATATACCGATTGGTATATTTTATGTCAAATTTTTTTATTCTCTTATTTGATTGATCATCAACTCTACAGTTGTCAACACTTTATCCAGATTAGCGTATGTACCTGTTACTCTTGAAATCATTATACCACCTTCAACCAACGCAATAATAGACAGGGCTATAACCGTTTGATCAACCCCCGCTTTAAACTCTCCGGCCTTTATTCCGCCTTGAATCAAACCTTCTATGTTCGCTTTCCATTTAAGCACCGCGTTAGCCGCTTTTTCCTTCAATAAAGCGTTGGTATCATCTGCTTCAACTGCTGTGTTTAATATAGGGCAACCTCCCGGTGTATGAAAATTGCGCATAAAACTATGGTAGAATTTAGCATACACCATTAGCTTATCATAATACGTGGTTTCTTTTTCAATAAGCTGCTGGATTGATTTATTCATTTTTGAATAATTATGATCAAAAACAGCTAATGCAACCTCTTCTTTGTTTTCAAAATTACCGTATATGCTACCCTTGGTAAGGCCGGTAGCTGCTGTCAAATCAGACAAAGAAGTACCCGCATACCCTTTGGTATTAAATATACCCGCAGTAGTTTCAATAATAAACTGACGGGTACGTTCGGCTTTTGATAACTCGTTACTCACAATACAAATATACCAATTGGTATTTTAATATACAAATGACTTACCTTACCAAAATATTTGCAAAAAAAACAATTATATTATTGCGAAACAGTGCTGTGAGGATAAGTGTTCAAAGCAATCTCGTCTTCGACAGGCTGCCCCGCTATCTATCAGCGATGGGATTGCTTCAACCGCGCGTACCCCTTACAATTGCTCTTGTTTCGCAATAACATGCAGAATATAATTACTTTATCCCGTAATGATCATTCATCAGTTTTACAAAAACAGAACCGGGTAACACGGCCTTAAGGGTAGGCACTATAGTTTGCCCAATAGCACCAACCAGGTAGCTGTGTGCCGGTTTTGGCTTATCCACTATTTTACAGATCTGCGCGGCCAGCTTATCAGGATTAGCGCCTATGCTTTCGTCTTTTTCCATGGCAGCAACAGCAGCTTCAAACTCGCCCTTTAATTTATCATTCTTTAAGGTAAACGGCACTTTTTCGCGGTTACCGGTAAAGTCGGTTTTAAAATCGCCGGGATTAACTATGCTAACCTTAACGCCCGTATTTTGCAATTCCATACGCAGGCTTTCTGAATACCCTTCAATGGCAAATTTAGAGGCACTATATAATCCCTGGTATGGCAAGCCAAACAAACCCGCT
>DASWOZ010000026.1:0-4182 GCA_036398535.1 Mucilaginibacter sp.
GCCTCTTTAGATTTGTTCAGCTGCGATTGAACTAAGATCCACATACTAACCAACTCCTTTTTAAGCGCGGTTATTTCATTTTCTAATGGTGTCATATAAATGTTTAATTAAAAAGTCAAAATTCAAAAGTGACCGGAACTAATCTCTAATCACTAACCTCTGATCACTCCCGAAGGGCTTAAGAGAACCTGCCGGTTATATAGTTTTGCGTACGCTGATCTGTTGGGTTGGTAAACATTTGTTTGGTATCATCAAACTCAACCAGTTCGCCCATATAAAAAAACGCGGTCCTGTCGCTCACACGTGCAGCCTGCTGCATGTTGTGCGTTACAATGATCAATGTATAATTAGCTTTCAGTTCATGAAACAAAACTTCCACGCTCGAAGTAGATATAGGGTCAAGCGCAGAGGTTGGTTCGTCAAACAGTATCAGCTCGGGTTGCATGGCAATAGCGCGTGCAATACACAAACGCTGCTGCTGCCCGCCAGATAAAAATGTACCTTTTTTATGTAACGAGTCTTTAACTTCTTTCCACAACGCGGCGCTGGTTAATGATTTTTCAACAATAACATCCTTATCAGCCTTTGATACTTTGATACCGTTTAGCAGGTAGCCCGCAATAACGTTTTCATAAATGCTCAAATTAGGGAAAGGGTTAGGGCGTTGAAACACCATGCCTATTTTGGCACGCACGTAAATGGCGTTCATATCATATACATTCTCGCCGTCAAGTAATATTTTACCTTTTGCGGTGGCTCCCGGTATTAGCTCATGCATGCGGTTAATACCACGTAAAAAAGTTGTTTTGCCACAGCCAGACGGGCCCATTACCGCAATAACTTCATTTTTGTTTATGCTGATGTTTACATCTTTCACAACATGGTTATCACCAAAATATGCGTTGTAATTTTCAGCTTTTACAATTGTATTTTCCATTTTCTTGTTATCACTTTAGTGACAATATTTAGTGTTAAAACAAATACTAATAATATGAATGATGCACCCCAGGCCAAATCATGCCAGTCATCATACGGGCTGGTGGCATAGGTAAATATAACGTGTGGCAAACTCTCCATTTGTCCTGTAATCTTTAATGAAAAGAAGTTATTACCCAAAGCCGTAAATAACAATGGCGCTGTTTCGCCAATTACGCGTGCAACCGATAAGGTAATACCAGATAGTATACCTGCAAATCCGCAGGGAACAATAACCTTTAAAATTACCCTATGATAGGGCACACCTAATGACAAGGCAGCCTCCTTTAATGAATCTGGCAGTAATTTAAGCGTTTGCTCTGTTGATCGTATAATAATTGGCAGCATCATAATAGCCAACGCTATGCTACCGGCTATTGCCGAAAACGTACCCAATGGCTTAACTACCCAAAAGTAAACCACAATACCTACCACTATAGATGGTACACCTTGTAAAATATCAACACATAAACCACTGTAATAAGCCAGTTTGGTACGCGGGTTTTCGCTAAGATAAATACCTGCAAAAATGCCTACAGGTATCGCAACAACCGAAGCCATCAATACCATAATAAAACTGCCTACTAAAGCATTGCTTATACCCCCTCCTTTTTCACCCGGGGGCGCCGGCACATGCGTTAAAAAGTGCCAGTTAACTTCTGTAACGCCCTGTTTTATAATATAAAGTAAAACAATAATGAGCGGTATGGTAATTACAAAGGCAAAAAATATCACGACCCCTTTAAAGATCAAACTTTTAATGTTCCTGGTTCCTATTTTTGCTTCCATTTTAGTTGTTGGTAAAACGTGTAATTATCCTCTTTCCGATAAGGTTAATCACAACTGTTACAAAAAATAATACTAAACCAAGTTCAATTAAGGCCGATAAATATAAAGTATGATCGGCCTCCGTAAACTCATTTGCAATAACGCTGGCCATCGTATTTCCCGGACCGAAAATAATATCCTTAAAAGTACTGGCTATAGCGCTCGTATTCCCTATCAACATAGTTACAGCCATGGTTTCGCCCAGGGCCCTGCCCAATGATAGCAGTACACCGGCAAATAAACCCGTACGGGTATAAGGCATAATTACATTGCGGATAACTTCAAAACGCGTTGCACCCAAAGCATAAGCACCCTCTTTTAATGGAGAAGGTACCATCCTGATCAGCGTTATGCCCAATGATGCGCCATATGGAATGATCATTACTGCCAAAACAATGGAGGCAGTAAAAATACCAACCCCATAAGGCAGTATATGCAAATTAATTTCCAATGTACGTATCACCGGCACCAATACAAATAAGCCCCAGAAACCATAAATAATAGATGGTACTGCGGCAATTAGTTCAATCGTGTTTTTTAACAGATCTGATAACCAGCCTTTAGGGTTATACTCGCCAAGATATATGGCTATAGCGTATGAAAATGGTACTGAAATAATAAGCGCTATAAACGAAGTAAGTAGTGTACCTACTAAAAACGGATAAGCGCCATAAATATTTTGAACTGGGTCCCAAACCTTTCCCCATAAATAACCAATGCCTAATGATTTAATGGATGGCATAGATTCCAGGATAAGTGTTATAAGCACGCCGATAATAATAAGCACCAAAATAATGCTCATAGCAATCAGTATCCTTTTAAAAAGGATTTCCCATTTTAACTGGCTGTTGGATAATTCTAATCTTTTATTTTCCACAAATTTTAGGTTTGTTATACAAAAAAACAATTACCAGCCCTAAAAAATCAGGACTGGTAATCGTTATTTAATGGCATTTATTTATCGAACAGATTTAAATCACTAATTCAATCCTTCAAAGATTAATTATAGTATCGCTTTACCACCGTAAGTAGCTGATTTTAATACAGCTTCGGCAGCTTTAACAGCCGATTTTGAAAGCGGCGCGTAATTTAAAGCTTCGCAAAATTTTTGTCCTTCGTGAATGTTCCACCATAGTAATTTTACTAATTTGGTAGCTTGATCTTTTGTACGGCCATTATAGTTTTGCTCTTTATAAATTAAAGCCCAGGTAAAGCTGGCAATTGGATAACCTGCTGGGTTATCTGTATTGGTTACAGACACTTTAGTATCGGCAGGGATAGCAACATTACTTGCTAAAGTAGTTGCCGCTAAAGTTGGGTTAATAAATTTGCCACCTTTGTTTTGGATATAAGCATAAGGCATTTTATTTTGAAGCGCGTAAGCTAACTCAACATAACCTATAGCGCCGGGAGTTTGTTTAACCAAACCGGCAACACCTTCGCTGCCTTTACCACCTAAACCTGCTGGCCAGTTAGGAGCACTTGCTTTACCAACTTTTGAAGACCAATCAGTGTTTACTTTAGTTAGGTAATCAGTAAAGATAAATGAAGTACCGCTACCGTCAGAACGGTGTATAACTACGATAGGCAGGTCAGGCAAATTAACACCCGGGTTTGAGTCTTTAACTTCAGGGCTGTTCCATTTAGTTACTTTACCTAAATAAATATCTGCAAGATCTTTACCAGACAATTTTAAGCCACTGCTAACACCCGGTACATTGTAAGTTACCACAACCGCGCCTGATGTCATCGGGATATGAAGAACCGCTGCTGGTCCACCCATTTTTGTAGTTTGCTCATCATTTAACGGAGCGTCTGAGTCACCAAAGTCTACAGTTTTAGCGGTTAATTGCGCTATGCCACCACCCGAGCCGATAGATTGATAATCAACTTTAGCAGCTGTATACTGTGAAAACATTTTTTGAAATAATGGATTCACAAATGAACTGCCCGCACCTCTTAGATCTTGAGCCGATGCTGATAACGCTACGCATGATGTTGCTACTACAACAGCTGCCACTTTTAAACTTTTTAAAAATCTCATGTTTGTTTATTTAAATTATTAAATTAATTAGGGTTAATTTATTTTTTATTATTATTTGATTTATTTGCCAAAAGTGTAGTAGAATGTAGCCCTTACAACCAAAGTATGGTCAGGGCCAACATAGCCTGCTGCTGTAGCATCTCTTTGATCTTTGTAATCAATTAACCAAAGGTTTGGTGCAAAGCGTATTTTAGGCATAGGTGTAAAATCTAAACCTGCTGTATAAAACGTTTCTTTTACAGTTGGGTTGTAGTTACCATAGTTAGTATTAACCGAGTATGAATCAGCATTGATAAATTGAGTATCAGGATTGTAGCTGTCATAACGTGCAAACC
>DASWOZ010000027.1:0-2166 GCA_036398535.1 Mucilaginibacter sp.
ACCCCCGCCACGCGGCCGCTTTTGAAAGTACGCTGGCCATGCCCTACCTGGAAAAATTACTGTTTGATTATCCGTTGAAAAACGTGATGCTTTAGAGGAGAGGCAAGAGAGTAAGAATCAAGAGACAAGATTTGAAGATAACAACAGAAAGGGCTTAGATAATATATCTAAGCCCTTTCCTATTTCTTGTCTCTTGATTCTAAAAGTCCTGACTCTCTGCCTTACTCGTATCTCAACGCCTCAACCGGGTCAAGCTTGGATGCTTTTTTAGCAGGATAAAAACCGGATACCAGGCCAATTAAAGTACATAAACATATGGCGGCAAATAGCCATACCCACGGAACAATAAATTTCCCGTTGATCTGAACAGCTATAAGATTACCTATCGCCATTCCTAATATGATACCGCCAACGCCGCCAATCAGGCAAATTACAATGGCTTCAATCAAAAATTGTTTGCGTATCACAGCGGGTGTAGCACCTATCGCCTTACGTATCCCAATTTCGCGGGTACGCTCTGTTACCGAAACCAGCATAATATTCATTAAGCCAATAGCCGCGCCAATTAGGGTAATAATGCCAATGGCAAACCCGGCTATGGTAATTCCGGTTAATTGCCCGGCAAGTTGTTGCTGAACAGAATCGCTGCGGGTGATCTCGAAATTATTGGCATTGGCAATATTCAGGCCCCTTATGTTTCTAAATAATGAAGTAGCTTCCCCTATAGTGGCATCCAACTCGCCGGAATTGTTAACCATCACCGTAGTTGAAAATGAAGGACTGGCAACGGTATCAATCTGTTTAGCTTTAAATATGGGTATCAGGCAAAACCGGTCGCCACCCAAGCCCGAGCTTGACCCCTTTGAAGCAAACACACCAATTACATTTAATTTATTGCTGCCCACAAATATTGATTTGTTAAGCGGATCTTCCTTTTTAAAAAGTTTGGTTTTAACCTCATCACCAATAATAACTACGTTTGCGCCATGCGCTAATTCCGATTCAGAAAAGTTACGGCCATAGGCTACTTTATAGCCATTGGTAGTTACATAGTTTTCATTACCGCCTGAAAGTGTAATATTGGGATTGGTTTTTTGATCTTTATATTTAGCAACCGAAGTACCTGATACCTGTAAATTAATAGAAATTAACACAGGCAGCTTAAAAGTATTTTTAAATCTTTCGGCCTGGTCATAACGGATAGAGGGATAAATTTTGCGGTGCCCGCCATTACCAAAGTTGATGCCTGTGCCCCGGTTTTGAATGGTAAAGGAGTTAGCGCCCAGGCTTGAAAAAGCATCGTTGGTATATTGCTTAATACCTTCAATAGCGGTTAAAATGCCCACTAACGCCATAATGCCAATAGCGATAATTAATGCCGTAAGCGAGGTACGCAACCTGTTACCGGCAATAGACTGCATAGCTATCGAGATGTTTTCTTTGAGGCTTGTTTTTACCGGCATGGCATAAATGTAGTGTAAACTGGCATTAAGACTAAAAGTGATGGAAGTTTGTTACAGCACAATATAATATAATTATGACTATCGAATCTGGTTTAATCAAATGCAGATAGTTGCAGTTGATCAACCCCTTTTTTATTTATCCATGGATATACAACACCTGTCTTGAATTTTAAAGTGATGTCCTTATTTACATAGGGAAGCTACCAGACCAGCGATGAATTGTGATTTGTAAGCGAACACCATGTGTATCGAAAACGTACAGTTGATTAAAATAAATAATGATTTAAAATTCAGATATTCAGATTTTTACAAATAAGGCATCCGATTTGAAATAACCAATTTGATACCGGATACATATTATTGATTCATAATACATTCAACTATGTTAAAGAACTACTTCAAAATCGCTTTCCGTAACCTCTGGAAAAATAAGACAGCCTCATTTATTAATATTTTTGGTTTAACTATTGGTTTCTGCAGTTGCTTTCTTATTGCCATTTATATCCAGCATGAACTAACCTATGATAATTTTGAACTCAATGGCAACCGTATAGTAAGGGTTATTATGGGATATAGCTTTAAAGGCGACGGCGATGAGAAAAAAGGTAATTTTACCAGTGTGAGGGTTGCTCCTGTTTTTAAACAAACCTTTCCTGAAATAGTATCGGCCGTTAGGATGACAGAATACAAAAGGGTGGTACAA
>DASWOZ010000028.1:0-6720 GCA_036398535.1 Mucilaginibacter sp.
TTTTTAATGGAGGCACTCTGGACAAAATTCCATCCGCATTATATAAAAATGAAGGAAATGGTGCAGCAGGGATTATTAGGCGAGCTCAAATCCGTACTGATAAACTTTGGTTTTAAACCCGTACCGCCGGTTAATCCCCGATTATTTGATCCGGCATTGGGTGGTGGTTCTATTATGGATATTGGTATTTATAATGTTTTTATGGCAATGAGTGTACTTGGCAAACCAGATCATATTGATGCGGTGATGACACCGGCTTCAACCGGCGTGGATGAGCAATGTGCCATTCTGTTCCGCTACAATAGCGGCGCTATGGCACAACTATTTTCCACGTTATCATCTAACCTGGCAACCGAGGCGGATATATGCGGTTCAACAGGCCGGATAAGATTAACTTCCCGGTTTTATGAACCATCAGCCACTATCGAATTTTATCCGGATAGGGTAAACTCAAGGCAAGTTATCCCGGTAGAAAAAGAAGCAGGCTTTGGTTACCAGTACGAGGCCAGGCATGTAAATGAATGTTTGCGTAATGAGCTTACAGAAAGCCCTGTAGTATCATTTGCCGATACAATTACATTAATGGAAACGCTGGATAAAATACGTCATATTGCAGGGGTGAAGTATCCGGCGGATAATCAGATTTGAAAACTTTTTAAGTTTTCAAATCTTTAAAATGATAACCCTTTCCTTAAAATTTATTTGAAAATATCATCATGGAAACCAAGAACAATAAGAAAACTATCCGTGCCTGGGCCATGTTTGATTGGGCTAACTCGGCTTATAACCTGGTGATCACCTCTACCATATTTCCGGCTTATTATGTAGCTATAACAGCTAATAAACAAACAGGAGATAGGGTAATTTTTTTAGGCAAAAGCTTTGTAAATACCGCTTTATCTGATTACGCTTTGGCAGCAGCCTATATGGTTATTGCTATACTACTCCCCATACTTACCTCTATTGCCGACTATCGGGGTAACAAAAAGATCTTCATGAAATTCTTTACCTGGCTGGGCGCAATCGCCTGCTGTGGTTTATTCTTTTTTAATTTGGATCATTTAGAATTTGGTATCATTTGTTTCGCATTGGCTGCTATTGGTTACAGCGGCGGCTTTGTGTTTTACAACTCCTATCTGCCCGAAATTGCCACTTTAGATATGCAGGATAATGTAAGCGCCAAAGGCTTTACCTATGGTTATATTGGTAGTGTTGTTTTACAGATCATCTGTTTTGTATTTGTGCTTTTCCCGGCTAAGTTTGGCTTAACCGCAACCAGTTCCGCGCAGCTATCATTTTTACTGGTAGGCGTGTGGTGGATCAGCTTTGCCTATATCCCCTTCACCATTTTGCCCAAGGGCAGCCCCAATGCGCAAACACATCATACTAATTTATTACGTGGTGGATTTATAGAGTTGGGTAAAGTTTGGCACCAGCTAAAAAAAATGCCTTTGCTAAAACGCTACTTGCCGGCTTTCTTTTTCTATTCTATGGGCGTACAAACCATTATGCTGGTAGCGGCAAGTTTTGGTGCTAAAATATTGCATCTGCCTACTGCCAATTTAATAGCCATTATATTGATCATTCAGTTGGTAGCCATAGCAGGCGCTAACTTAATGGCTAAGTTATCCGAAAAATTTGGCAATGTGCTGGTATTGGTAGGCGTAGTACTGATATGGATAGGCGCTTGTATTGCCGCCTATTTTATTGCCAATGCGACTCAATTCTATTTCCTTGCCGCAGTGGTAGGCTTAATAATGGGAGGAATTCAGTCACTTTCACGCTCCACTTACTCCAAGTACCTGCCACAAAATATTCCGGATACCGCATCCTTTTTTAGTTTTTATGATGTAACCGAAAAAGTGGCCATAGTAGGTGGCATGTTTAGCTTTGGCTTTATTGAAGAATTAACCGGCAGCATGCGTAATTCGGCATTAGTTTTAGCCGTGTTTTTTGTGGTAGGACTAATTTTATTGATTTCTTTGTATTCGGCAGAACAGAATACCCGAAAAAAATCTGAATTTAGCACCGAATAATTTATTGTATTGATGAAGGTCGAATTATTTATCCCTTGTTTTATTGATCAGTTATTTCCGGATACCGCGTTTAACACTGTAAAGGTGTTAGAAAAAGCCGGGTGTTCGGTAGAATATAACACTGCGCAAACCTGCTGCGGACAACCCGCTTTTAATGCCGGTTTTTGGGATGAAGCAAAAACTGTGGGTAGTAAATTTCTAAATAACTTTTCCGAAGAAAGCGTTATAGTAACCCCCTCTGCCTCATGTACAGGTATGGTCAAAAATTACTATAATGATCTGTTCACCAATACTGTAGTTCATAATAAATGTCGTGCTGTGCAAGGTAATATTTATGAACTGTCTGATTTCCTGGTCAACATACTACAGGTTGATTATTTTGGCGCCGAATTGGATGGCCGTGCCGTATACCATGATAGCTGCGCCGCCTTACGTGAATGTAAAATCAAAAACGAGCCACGCCGGTTATTGGATAAAGTGCTGGGCCTGGAGCTGGTGGATTTGAAAGATAATGAAACCTGCTGTGGATTTGGCGGCACTTTTGCCGTTAAATTTGGAGCTATTTCAACAGCTATGGCACAGCAAAAGGTGGATAACGCGCTTGCTGTAGATGCCGAATACATTATCTCTACGGATCAATCATGCCTGCTTCACTTACAAACTTATATAGATAAAAACAATCTGCCTATTAAAACTATCCACCTGGCCGATGTATTGGCGCACGGATGGGGGAATGTATAGTTTACTGCGGTATCAGAATTTTAATTTCGGATTTAATTACCAACTACATAATCCAACGAAATCAATTTATCACACAAATCAACGGTTCTCATAAAAAAATCGTAATTTTGCAGCCAAATTAAGATCACATCGTAGGTGATTAGTAAACGTAATTTTATAAACTTTTAAATCATAGTTGTAGATGATTAATATTACTCTCCCTGATGGTTCCGTTCGTCAGTATGACAAGGGAATTTCATCCATGCAGATCGCGCAGTCGATCTCCGAAGGATTAGCACGTAACGTATTAGCGGCCGAAGTTGATGGCCAGGTTTGGGATTCCAGTCGCCCTATTGAACAGGATGCCAAAGTAAAGCTGTTAACCTGGAATGACACTTCCGGTAAATCAACTTTTTGGCATTCATCTGCTCACCTGATGGCTGAGGCTTTAGAGGCACTTTACCCCGGAACTAAATTCGGAATAGGTCCCGCTATTGAAACCGGTTTTTATTATGATGTAGACTTTGGCGACAAGGAATTTTCATCCGATGAATTCAAAAAAATTGAAGACAAAATAATTGAGCTGGCTAAAACTAAGGAAGAGTTTATCCGCAAACCGGTAAGTAAAGCAGATGCCTTAGAATACTTCACCGAAAAAGGCGATGAGTATAAGCTTGACCTGTTAAAAGATTTGCCCGACGGTTCAATTACTTTTTATACCCAGGGTAATTTTACCGACTTATGCCGTGGCCCGCATATCCCAAATACCGGTTTTATTAAAGCGGTTAAATTAATGAGCGTTGCGGGTGCTTACTGGCGTGGCGATGAAAGCCGCAAGCAGTTAACCCGTATTTATGGCGTAACCTTCCCTAAAGCAAGTGAGTTAACAGATTATTTGCACGTACTGGAAGAAGCCAAAAAGCGAGATCACCGTAAATTAGGTAAGGAATTGGAATTGTTTGCTTTTTCAGAAAAAGTGGGTATGGGCCTGCCATTATGGTTGCCTAAAGGCACCGCCCTGCGCGAACGCCTGACTGCCTTTTTGCAAAAAGCACAGGCCAAAGCGGGCTATGAACAGGTAATTACTCCGCATATCGGTCATAAAAATTTATATGTAACATCTGGCCACTATGAAAAATATGGTGCAGATTCTTTCCAACCAATAAAAACACCGCAGGAAGGAGAGGAGTTCTTTTTAAAACCAATGAACTGTCCTCATCATTGCGAAATATATAAAACCAAGCCTCGTTCATACAAAGATCTGCCGGTTCGTTTGGCAGAATTTGGTACCGTTTATCGTTACGAGCAAAGCGGTGAACTACACGGCTTAACCCGTGTACGTGGCTTTACTCAGGATGACGCGCACCTGTTTTGCCGCCCCGACCAGGTAAAGGAGGAGTTTATGAAGGTGATTGACCTGGTACTGTATGTATTTAAAGCATTAGGCTTTGATGATTATACCGCACAGGTTTCCCTGCGCGATCCGGAAAACAAAGCTAAATACATAGGCTCTGATGAAAATTGGGCATTGGCAGAATCCGCTATTATCGAAGCTGCCGATGAAAAAGGTTTAAAAACCGTAGTTGAATTAGGCGAAGCTGCGTTTTATGGCCCTAAGCTTGATTTTATGGTAAAAGATGCCTTAGGCCGCAAATGGCAATTAGGCACTATACAGGTTGACTATAATTTACCGGAACGTTTTGAACTGGAATATACCGGCAGCGATAATCAAAAACACCGCCCGGTTATGATTCACCGCGCGCCATTTGGTTCGTTAGAAAGATTTGTAGCCGTATTGATTGAACATTGTGCAGGTAATTTCCCGTTATGGTTATCTCCCGAGCAATTTATTATTTTGCCTATATCTGAAAAATATGAAGAATATGCAAAAAAACTTTCTGATGTGTTAAAAGATTCCGATATTTGCGGGCTGATTGATTTCAGGGATGAAAAAATAGGGCGGAAGATACGTGATGCCGAAGTCAAAAAAATCCCGTACATGCTGATTGTGGGTGAAAAAGAAGCTGCAGAAAACGTAGTTTCTGTTCGTAAACACGGCCAGGGTGACTTGGGAAGTATGAGCATTGAAGAATTTAAACAACAAATAATTAAAGAAATAACAGTATAACTTGGCATTAAACAAACCTTTCAATAGAGGACCAAGGCTTCCTTTCAAGAAAAAAGAAGCTGAACACAATATTAATCAATTTATCAGAGCTACAGAAGTTCGTCTTGTTGGCGACAATGTAGAGCAAGGTGTTTTTTCCTTAAGAGATGCTTTGGCTATAGCCGAAGAACAGGAATTGGATCTGGTTGAAATTTCTCCTAACGCTAATCCACCGGTTTGTAAAGTAACAGACTATAACAAGTTTATTTACGAACAAAAAAAGAAGCTGAAAGAGATAAAAAGTAACGCCAAGCAAACCGTTATAAAGGAGATACGCTTCGGGCCGAATACGGATGATCATGACTTTGACTTTAAATTAAAGCATGCTACCAAGTTTTTAGAAGCCGGAGAAAAGGTAAGGGCCTACGTACACTTTAAAGGCCGTGCAATAGTTTACAAAGAGCAGGGAGAAATATTATTACTGCGCTTTGCACAGGCTTTAGAGGATGTAGGTAAGGTTGAGCAATTACCAAAGCTGGAAGGAAAACGGATGTTTTTAACCGTAGCTTCAAAAGGAGCAAAAAAATAATAGATATGCAGATTGCAGATGTGCGGATGTACAGATGATTTTGCTAAAAAGAGTAAACCCCGTGGATGTAATGATTTGCACATTTGCATATCTGCACATCTGCACATATAAATAATAGTTATGCCAAAAATGAAAACCAATTCCAGTGCAAAAAAGCGTTTTAAGCTTACTGGAACAGGTAAAATTGCAAGAAAGAACGCATACAAAAGCCACATCTTAACCAAGATGTCTACAAAACGTAAGCGCGACCTTAGCCACACCAGTTTAGTATCTGATGCGGATATGGGTAACGTAAAACGTATGCTTTGTATCGGGAAGTAATTAACAAATTTTTTAACCAGGTATTAGAGTCTTAAGTATCAGCATAGTCTGGGCACTCACTACCAAAAATCAAAATCATGCCACGTTCAGTTAACGCAGTCGCGTCGAGAAGACGCCGGAAAAGGATCATGAACCTCGCCAAAGGTTATTGGGGTTCAAGAAGCAAGGTATATACCGTTGCAAAAAACACAGTAGAAAAAGGTTTACAATACGCATACCGCGACCGTAAGACCAAGAAAAGAGAATTCAGGGCTTTATGGATACAACGTATCAACGCCGGTGCACGTCAGCATGGAATTTCTTACTCACAATTAATGGGTAAATTAACCGCTAAAGAAATTGGTTTAAACCGTAAGGTATTAGCTGATTTAGCGATGAACCATCCGGATGCTTTTAAAGCAATCGTTGACGCTGTAAAGTAAGCTTACTTTATAATAATATTTAAAAGGCCCCGAAATTAGGGGCCTTTTTTGTTATCTCTCCATGTGCGTTATTGCTATAAGAAGCAATACAATTGGCATAAGTTAATTAATTACTTTGCTTCTGATGGCTTCACCACATCTTGATGATATCCATTGATTTTATCTGGCTTACTAATAATATCCAGATCCATGTACTGTTTGAAATTACGTACATCATTATCTACAATGTTTTTAAATAGCGGAGTTAAAACGTGTGCAATGCTCGCGCCAATCCCACCAGCAGGCGGCTGATAAGTGATCACAATGTCTATCAACGTACCTTTACCATCAGCGGCATCTCTAAAGCGCACTTTACCCGCGTTGTCAATTATTGATCCGGGTAAGGAGCTCCAGCCTATCATCGTATCCGGTTGGTCATTTACAATTTCGGCCTCCCAGCTAACTTTCGCAACATTTATAGGCAATTTTAATATCCAATGCGAACGTTTATTATCCAGCACTTCCACACTTTCCAAATGGTTCATA
>DASWOZ010000029.1:0-5650 GCA_036398535.1 Mucilaginibacter sp.
GCCATGATCATATACTATTCACTGTTGCTTTCTTTTTCAGAGCAGATAGGTTTTAACGCAGCTTATATAGTAGCATCGGTGGCAACCATTGGGCTTATTACAGCCTTTATATGGTCATTACTGAAAAATAAGATTGCGGCATTATTGTTCGCATTGATTTTGGCTGTTTTTTACATATTTATCTTCGTGATCATACAACTTGAGGACTTAGCATTAATGGTAGGAAGTATTGCTTTATTTATCATAATAGGCACATTGATGTATTTCTCAAGGAAAATTAATTGGGATAAGAATTAACTAAACAAGCCCTCCTTTGCTAAGTAAAGGAGGGCTTGTTTATATGGCAATTTTGCGTTACTTACCACCCATTGCTTTATCCCGTATGGCTTTAAATTCCGAGCCGGGTTTCCAGCCGGGGAAGGTGGTTTCGTTCCCCAGTTTATTACCGATATTAAATAAAATATTAGCTATTTGCGCCATACCGCTTGCATCCATTGCAGGCGTATAACTGTCTGATGGTTGATGGTAGCGGTTATCGTTATAATCTTTTGCCTGCTGCTCGCCCCAGGCGGCGCCATGCGCAACGCTTTCAACGCCGGTATTTATATCCACAGCCGGAACGCCAACTTTAGCAAAGTTAAAATGATCTGACCGATAGTAACTGCCCGATCCTGGTTTTTTGTCACCAACCGTATGCTTGCCACTTTTTTCAACTTCGGCAGCAACGTAATCTTCTACCTCATTTTGCCCTTTCCCGGTAACGGCAATATCATTGGTTGCACCATAAAACCCTAAAGCGTCCATATTTAAATTAGCTACCGTTTTGTTAAGCGGGAAAATAGGATGGGTAGCATAATATTCTGAACCCAATAAACCTTGCTCCTCGCCTGTCACTGCTAAAAACACCATGCTGCGTTGCGGCTTGACAGTCGCTTGCGTGTAAGCCTTGGCTATGCTTAATAAGGCGGCTGTACCGCTGGCGTTATCAACGGCGCCGTTATAAATAGAATCGCCTTTAATTACCGGGCCGATGCCAAAATGATCCCAATGTGCAGTGTAAATAATATTTTCATCCGGGCGGGTAGTGCCTTTTAAAATAGCGATGACATTGTGCGACATGGCATATTTTAACTGGTTGTTGATACCTACCGTCAAATTCATATTTATTAACGGTAGGGCTTTAAAATCTTTTTTGCGGGCAAGGGCACGAATATCACCGGTAATACCCGCAGTTGTAAATAATTTTGTAGCTGCCGAATCGGTTATCCAGCCCTCCATTTCGCAACGTGAACGATGTTTATCCGCTTGCTGCAGGTATAGCTTGGCACCGGTATTACTATTTTTAATTACATTCCAGCCATAGCTTGCAGGTTCGGTTTGATGAACAATCAATATACCTGCCGCACCCTGGCGGGCAGCTTCTTCATACTTGTAGGTCCAGCGGCCATAATAGGTCATTGTATCGCCCTTAAATATATGCTCGCCCGATTTAAACCCGGGGTCGTTCACTAATACCACTACTACCTTACCTTTAACATCCAGATTGGCATAATCATTCCAATGGTATTCGGGCGCTACAATACCGTAACCGGCAAATATCATTGGCACATTTTTAATCTGCAAGCTGCTTTCTTCCCTTCGGCTAAAGATCACAAAATCCTGAACCGCCTTATAGCTAATATTGCCTTTTGGGCCGCTAATATTCATGGTTGGCGTTGGTGTACTGGTAATTTGCACCATCGGCACATCCTGAAAATAGCTGCCATTATTGCCGGGCGCTAACCCTAATTTTTTAAATTGAGCAGATATATAATTAATAGTTTTAGTTTCGCCGGTAGTAAAAGGCTTACGGCCCATCAATGAGTCATCGGCTAAAACAGCTATCTGGCTTTTTATTTCATCCGCGGTAACCGGGCCGGTTGCGGTTTGCGCCTCCTTTTGTTTGCAGGCTCCAAATAAAACAACGGCTAATAAAGCGGGAAGGTAAGTATATTTCAATTTCATAAGTTTGGTGCTTTTACCAAACTTACATAAAAATTATTTAGATAAAAGGCGATCCTCTTGTAGCACTGCATGCTTTTATGGTGGTGAAGAGATTGCCTCACCCATCCGAATTAGTTAAATCGTCAATGCTGCTTTAACCAGATAGGGCAATATTTCCTTTTGAAAGGATACAAAGTTTTTGCGGACGTCAGAATCGCTTACCGATGTAAAAGCAAAGCTAAACACAATGCTTTTGCTGCAATTGATCAAAAAGCGGATGCGCTGCTGGTAGTTCTCTGTTTTGCGGATACCATCCAACTGCGTAAACGAAGCCATCAGCAGATCTTCCAATTCATTAGACAGGTTTTTCAGAAAGTCTTGCGAATTAGTGCTTTCCCGGATAAAATCCCAACCTATAAACTCATTGCATACCGTGTAGCTTAACCGGCAGGTTTTCATGATGAGCAGGCTCAGGTGCGCTTCGTCATCCATTTGCAGGTGCTGGCTGTGTATCAGGTCATCCACGCTTAATCGGATATAATCCATCAATAAACTGTGTAAAACGTCCTCTTTACTATCAAAATATTTATAAATAGTAGCCTTAGCTATTTTGGCACGTTTAGCTATTTCGTTTACACTCGTCTTATGATAACCAAATTTTCTGAACAGGTCCTGCGCGGCGCGTTTAATACTTTCTTTTATTTTATCGGCTTCCATGTAATCAATTAGATACAAATATCTCAAAAGGAGTCACATTTACCGCATATGATTTTAGAGATCTTGTGGCGGGGGCCTTTACAGGTGTGCCATCGGTTAATGAAAATTTTGCGCCGCTGCAAGGGTCGGTAGCGGTTAGGGTCGGATTATCCAGCGTAATGGCACAATGATTTTGCGGCTGATAGCTGCTGCAACGGTCATACGCGGCATAGCTGCCATCCGCTTCGCGAAAGATGATCAGGCCAGCTACCCCATACCCATTAACAATAATGGCGCCGTTAGGCGTTTTCAAAGCATTTAGCCGGGGGTCGGTCAATGTCGCTTCAAAATTAACGGCCACATCCGGTACCACATCGCCTGATTTTACGCAGGATATACAGCTTAAAATAACAAATCCTATAAGTATTAATTTCTTCATTAGATGATCTCTGTTTGAAACTGTTTTAAGAAACGAACATCGTTCTCAGAGAATAAACGAAGATCACGGATAACATATTTCAAGTTGGCAATTCTTTCCATACCCATACCAAACGCGAAGCCGGTATATACTTTGCTGTCAATGCCGCAATTTTCTAAAACATTAGGGTCAACCATACCGCAGCCCAGTATCTCTACCCAACCACTGTATTTACACATATTGCAGCCGGCGCCCTTGCAAATTGTGCGGGATACATCCATTTCGGCAGACGGCTCGGTGAATGGGAAATAAGACGGACGGAAACGCACCTTAGTGCCTTCGCCATATAATTCCTGTACAAAATGATAAAGTGTCTGCTTCAAATCGGCAAAGGATACATTTTCATCCACATACAAACCTTCTACCTGGTGAAAAAAGCAATGCGCGCGTGCAGATATAGCCTCATTACGGTAAACACGCCCCGGCATAATAGCCCGGAACGGCGGTTTGCCATTTTCCATCATACGCACCTGTACAGATGAAGTATGGGTGCGCAGGGCAATATCATCTTTGCCGCTATTTTTTTTGATGAAAAAGGTGTCCTGCATATCACGTGCGGGATGCTCTTCGGGAAAGTTAAGGGCCGAGAAGTTATGCCAATCGTCCTCAATCTCGGGGCCTTCGGCTACTATGAAACCTAATCGCTTAAATATATCCACTATTTCGTTCCGCACTAATGATAATGGGTGGCGTGAGCCAACAGCAAAACCATCACCCGGAAGGGTTAAATCGATTTCGGATGTTGAAGTTTCAACCCCCGCACTTAAATTTTCCTTAAGGTCATTATATTTTGCTTCGGCTAATTGCTTAAATTGATTAAGCACCTTACCAAAGGTACGTTTCTCTTCGGGACCAACAGTTTTAAACTGTTCAAACAGGTCTTTAATAATTCCTTTAGTACCTAAAAATTTAATCCGGAACGTTTCCAACTCGTCCGCATTAGCAGGCGAGAAAGCGTTGATCTCGGTGGTATACTGGTCTATTTGATCTTGCATTATAATGCTTTTAAAAATTGTCCGGCTGTTAAAATCTATACGTATTAATTAATCACTTTTAACTCTTTACCCACCCTGGTAAATGCGGCAATAGCTTTATCCAGATGCTCCCTATTATGCGCTGCCGAAATTTGTACACGTATACGTGCCTTGCCTTGCGGTACAACCGGGTAGTAAAAGCCAATTACATAAATGCCTTCATCCAGCATTTTGGCGGCAAATTCTTGCGCTAATTTCGCATCATATAACATTACCGGCACTATGGGATGCACGCCGGGTTTAATATCAAAACCGGCGTCTGTCATTTTTTCGCGGAAATATTGGGTATTGGTTTCCAGCTTATCACGCAATTGCGTGGTTTCACTCAGCATATCCAATACAGCTATAGAAGCGCCGGTAATAGCTGGTGCCAACGTGTTTGAAAACAAATACGGACGTGATCTTTGGCGCAGCATATCAATAATTTCCTTGCGCCCGGATGTAAAGCCACCGGATGCACCGCCCAAAGCTTTGCCTAACGTACCGGTAATAATATCAATTTTGCCCATCACGTTGTGATGCTCATGCGTGCCCCTGCCGGTTTTACCCATAAAGCCCGAACAATGGCTCTCGTCTATCATCACCAAAGCATTATACTTTTCGGCTAAAGTGCAAATTTTATCTAACTGAGCAATAGTGCCATCCATGGAGAATGCGCCATCGGTTACGATAATGCGATGGCGGCAACCGGTAGTTTCCTGTAATTTAGCCTCTAAATCGGCCATGTCATCATGTTTATAGCGCTGGCGCTGTGCCTTGCATAAGCGCACACCGTCAATAATCGAGGCATGGTTCAACTCGTCAGATATGATAGCATCCTGCTCATTAAACAGGGGCTCAAACACGCCGCCGTTGGCATCAAAGGCCGCGGCATAAAGTATCGTATCTTCCGTACCTAAAAATTCGGCTATCTTCTTTTCCAACTCTTTATGTATATCCTGCGTTCCGCAAATAAAGCGTACGGATGATAACCCATACCCATGCGTGTCCATGGTTTTTTTTGCCGCTTCAATAACTTTCGGATTGGAAGAAAGCCCCAAATAATTATTAGCGCAAAAGTTAATCACTTCTTTGCCGCCCTGAACCGTAATGTCCGCACCTTGCGGTGAGATAATTATTCTTTCTTTTTTATATAAGCCGGCCTGTTCAATATCGGCCAATTCCTGCTGCAAAACAGGTTTTAAAGTATCATACATAATTGCTTTTTATCAATTTACAAATTTAAGCATTAACAAGCATTTGGCCACTTAAAACCACGCTATATAATTTATTATATTCACAAATAAAACATTTTAGGTTAAAATAGCTTTAATGTGAACAATAACATGAGAAGATATTGCTTAATAGCGTTTATTATTTTAGCTGCCATAACTTTTAAAGCATCTGCACAGCAATTTGTTTTGTCGGGGCGCATAACCGATCAGAAAAGCAATCCTATTTCTTTCGTGTCTGTATACAT
>DASWOZ010000030.1:0-4427 GCA_036398535.1 Mucilaginibacter sp.
AAAGCGCAAAAAATCAATCAGCTCACAAGCCGAATCGATCTCGGCCTGGTACGCATTTTTTGACTGTCCCAGCATGGTAGCGGCATTTACTTTTGCACGGTAAGGGCCCGCTAACAGGTCGGCGGCTTTTAAAAATATGGCGGCACGTTGTTCCCACGGCAGGCTTTCCCAATCGGCTTTGGCGGCTAAGGCCGCGTTAATGGCAGCCTCTACATGGGTTTTATCACCTTCAGGAAAATTGGCTAATAAATGTTTATGGTCATGCGGCGGGCGTACCTCCAGCTTTTTGCCGGTATGTACTTCCTTGTCGCCAATATACATGGGTATATCAATTACTTTTGAGCGCGCTTCGTCTAAAGCGGCTTTTAATGCGGCACGTTCCAAACTGCGTGGCCCGTAATTTAATATGGGCTCATTTTGCGGGGTTGGAACATTGAAAAATCCTTTAAGCATAGATGTGTTTTTGATTATACAAAGATAGGGGTTAATGTGCAGATGTGCAGGTACGCGGCTATGCAAATTACGGGTTGGTGACAGATTACAAATGAAGATCAATATATTTACTATTCTAATTTATACTTCATGACTTATTTAAAATCTGTCTTATTTTTTATTGTTGCCGGTTTTTGCGAGATAGGCGGCGGCTACCTGGTATGGCTATGGTTAAAAGAAGGCAAACCCATATATTATGGTATTTCCGGCTTTTTAATACTGGCGCTTTACGGGGTTGTGGCTACATTTCAAACCTCAAATTTCGCGAGGGCTTATGCTACTTATGGCGGTGTATTTATTGTAATGGCTCTGCTATGGGCATGGCGAATAGATGGATTTAAGCCGGATAAATTTGATGTTATTGGTGCTGCATTGGCGCTAATAGGCGTAGGGATAATTATGTACGCCCCGCGAAGCTAAGTTACGGTAGCTTGCTTAATTTAAAATAGCCCAGGTGTATTTTATCTTCAGGTAAATTTGCCGCTTTGGTAATTTGAATGGCGTATTTGTCTTTTATGCCCGGCATTAATATATCCTCTATTTCGTACAGGTCATCTACGTCAATACCATATTTATCGTCAATATGTGATACTGCATCCTCAAATTCAGTTTCGCGGTAAAATACAGTTTGTTTTGCCTCTTTAGTGGCCGAAGCGCTATCCGGATTTACAGACAATAAAATGTAATGCTGTTCATCAAACTGGCCTTTTAAGTAACCACCTAAATTAATGAAAAACAATTTGTTATCTCCAATAGCGCTTGCGCCTGCAGTTTTTTCAACCACCGAAATCTGATACCCGTTTACCGAGGTTATTTCCCGCCAGGCGTCAATATGCAGGCGGCCCATAGCTTCGGGCCAAAAATCATCTATTTGCTGTATAAGATCACTTGGTTTAGTGCCAACAGCAAATAATACATCATGTTGCTCGGTATGCCTGCCCGGTGGCTTGCAGCCCAGCAATAGCATAAATAGTTTTTGTTGAGGGGATGGATTCAAAACGGTGGTATTATTTACGCTTTAAAATTAAAAAATTATAATTAGTTGTGGCTATTCGGTCAATCTTTCGTGCAACTGCGATTGTAAAGCCATTGAATAATATTGACCATGTATGATTTAATGTTATGAATGGCAAAGCCTGTATACGTGCATGCGTATTACTGTATCATTAGTGCTTAACCTTACGGCTAATGGGATGAATAAAGCGGATATTCTCAATCAATACCCCGGTCTTGGAATCAGAGGACATAGATCAATGTCTTCAATATGCCGCATATTTAGCCGAGGAGGAATTATATACTACTCAAAAAGTATCCTGATTTGCGTTTTTTATTGGATATGGAAATATCGGCAAGTATTGCACTATGGCTTAAAAGCCAGGGATATAATGCTGTGCATTTAAACGATGAAAATTTATTCGCTCAGCCAGGTAAATTAATAATTTAGAAAGCTTCCTATATAATTCAAAATTTACTTACCCAACATCACCGCTTTAATATATTTAACCGGAGCATTGCCATAGCTCAGGAATTTTTCATTAAAGTCCCTTAACTTATACTTATCACCCATTTTGGTTTTGTAGGCATCGCGCAGGTCCACGATCTCTTTGTAGCCTGAGTAATAGCTGTCTAACTGTACACTGGTTACACTTACACGTTTCCATTTGCCATCGGCTTCGGCTTGTTCCTGAAAAGCTTCGTGTGTCAGCATTTTTACGGCTTGTTCTTTGGTCATATCGCGGTTATGCACGCTGTAATCTAAAATAGTATTACAAACGGAGCGTAAATGCCATTTATACCACATCAGCCTCATTTCGGGGCTATCGTCATAGCCATTATCCAGCATCATTTGCTCGCTGTAAACGGCCCAGCCTTCGGCCATGGATGTACCACCAAAAATTGATTTGATCAAACTTGGTGATTTTTGGGCGTATACCTGTTGTACATAATGACCGGGTACACCCTCATGAATGCATAATAGCTGTAAAGTATAGTTGTTGTACTCGCGTAAAAAGCTTTCGGGTGATGATCCGGATATGTTGCCCACATTAAAATAGAAATTGCCTTGCTTATCATACGGCCCGGGCGGGCTCATGGAAGCTACCGCAACGCCCGACATATAGCCCGGTTCTTTCCTTACTATCAACGGTTTGGTTGGGTCGAGCGTAACCAGATCCTTGATCTTAACAAAAGTTAACAGCTTAGGGATCTGTGATTCAATGGTTGATTGAAATTCGGCTGCCCTGACGTGCTTGCCCGAAAGCGTATCAATCACGCTGGCAATCATATCTAACGAATCAGCAGGCATGGCTTTTTTGCCAAAATATTTGGGCCATAGCTGACGGCTTAATTTAGTCATTTCGCGATGCAGGTATTTTTTGCGATCGACTGCCGCATTATAAGTTTGCTGCGCGTTTGCCGACGACTGAATTACATATTTAAACTTATCCTCATAAAACTCTTTACCTAATCTAAAGCCGCGTGGCTTATCGTTTTTCATGGTTTTTAACCATGCGGTATAGCCCTTTATCGCTTCAACAGCGGCATGGGCCCTGTCCAGCATCTTCTTTTGGTCGGACGAAGGGATAGTTGATCTTTTTAACGAATCGGCAAAATCTTTTTCAAATATGTTAAGGCCATTGGTATGCTGCTCAATAGCCAGATCAGTTAATTCAGACACCGGGCTTTTGAGTTCTTTTTGTACCTGTTTATAATAGTCGGGCACGTTAGCCATCTTCTCATAAAAATTGCGCAGGCGTTTAGCCAATGGTGCATAATGCTCATTAAGCATATAGCCAAAAGTGCGAATTACGTTATATGATGATGGGTCCCACTCGTATTCTTTTAAAATCACAAGTTTCCAGTTTAAATATTCCAACTGGTTTTGCATAATACGGTAATCTATACGGTTGGTTTCTGATAGTTCATTAATCTCGAACCGGGCAATGGAATCATTTTGAACCTTAACAAAATTGAGCATGGCATCCCTGCTTTTGGCATTGGGGATAACCAGTAAGCTATCATATTTATGATACCCGGTAGTGGTGGCCCAATCCGGGTCTACTTTCCATAGGGCTTCTAAAAAGTGATCTTCATAAGCATTAAACGCGGTATTATCTTTTCCGCGCATTGGCCCCGTGCTATCTTTTTTACAGGCCGTTAAATAGGTAGCAGCCAAAACAACAACAAACAGGGCAACAAACAGCAGCTTTTTACTTAACATACCAGGCAATAAATTTTGTTGGATAAACTTAGAACATTTAAAGTAAAAAAGCTATTAAAGTATTAAAAAGCATATATTGAACTGTATAAATAAAAATTTAAGCGATGAATAACGACCACAAAATATTGATTGATGAGTTAGTGAAATTATTAGAAGGCGGCAGCGCGCATGCTCCTTTTAAAGATGCTATTGCGAAGTTGCCGGCCAATTTGCGGGGTATTAAACCAGCCAACATGCCTTATAGCATATGGCAGCTAACCGAGCATATCCGTATTACGCAATGGGATATGCTTCGGTTTTGTGTGGATGCTGATCATCAATCGCCAAACTGGCCAGACGAGTACTGGCCCAACGAAGCTGAGCCCGCAAATGATGATGACTGGGATAAATCAGTTAAACAAATAGAGAATGATCTGAATGAGTTTATTGATTTATTTAAACATCTAACAACGAAGCCGAATATGAAGCGGTCCTGGTCGGATTGAATTCGGCAAAAACGTTGGGAGCCCAACAGCTGATTGTCCATTGTGATTCATTGCTGGTAGCAAGTCAGATCAACGGGGAATATATGGCTCGAGATGAGCGCATGGCTGCCTACTTGTTGAAGGTTCATCAAACCATGACCAATTTCCAAACGGTTAGAGTCGAACAGATCGGCCGAAATATGAATAGTCACGCGGATGCATTGGCAACATTGGCATCTGTTCTCAACACT
>DASWOZ010000031.1:0-7436 GCA_036398535.1 Mucilaginibacter sp.
GCGTGTCTGAAGTTAATATCAGTATTCCTCAAAACGCGGCATGCCGCATAAAAACAGATTCGGGCTTATCATCTAACCAGTTTGATGGTTTTAATAAAAAGGATGATGATGATTATGAAACTGCAGGTTTTGCCAACGCGAAAAACAAAATGTATATTAATATCAGCGGCGGTATATCTGATATTAAAGTAAAAAGATATTAATCTTTGTAGTCATAAATAAAGAGAAAGCGTGAGCCAATTATAGCTGGCTCACGCTTTCTCTTTATTCTGGTTTAATAACATATGTTTTTGTTAAACGCTCATACCAGGTTTGCCTGAGATCTCTGAAGAAAAAGCTGACGATCAGAAAAACCAGGCCAAATATATTAAAGGCAGTTAAGGCGCCAACGTTACGCAGAAATGTTTTTACCAGGGTAAGTTTCCGGCCATCCTCGTCCACCACTTTTAACCCGCAAATTCTTTTACCAATACTCCCCCTTGCGGTGCTTTCAAATAAAATATTGTATAGCAAAAATACAATGGCAAGGCTGGCTTCCATAGTATATATCGTTCTTTGAGATAGCATACTTAATGCAGCGGCCGGGTTAAATGTTGTTGTGGCCGGCAATTTAAATAACCCTGCATTTAAAGCGATAAACATGGTAATCACAGAAACAATAATGTAATCAATAATAAAACCAATGGTACGCCACCCGGCATTGGCCAAATTATCTTCGGTAGGGAAATAATAGCCCATTGCTTCAAAGTACTCGCTAAACTGGGGTAAGTATGAGGCATTTTGCCAGGCATCTGTCAAAGGTGTTAAAACAGAGGTATCCACATCAAGCCCCCTTTCAATCAATTCATTATAGGTAAATGGGCCCACTTTTTCACCATCCTCTAAAACATAATATTCTTCGTTCATAGTAAGTATCAAATACTGTCGAAAGGTAAATAATTACAATGGAAAAATATAAGGCCATATTATCGATTGATGATTTTCGTATATTAGCTTAAATACCGCATCATTTATCAAATTGCCGGTACTGAAAAAATTAATATCATTAGGATTGTACATGGCACGGGATTGCTGATATAGAATTTTAGAAACAATAAATCAACATCCCGTCAAAACATATTTCGTATTTTTGCATTATTAAAGCACCAACGTAAACAATGAAAGCTATAAATGTAAGTGTATTGCCGGGTTATAAACTACAGGTCACGTTTGATGATGGGGTATCCGGTATAATTAACTTAAAGGATTTTATAGGAACTGGCATTTTTTCAGCATTGAAAGATGAGGAGCTATTTAATAAAGCGTATACTACCGGTTACTCAATAGCATGGAGCGACGAGTTAGAAATTGACGCCATAGCTATTTATGCTGAAATAATAAACAAGAAACCTGAAGATATACTTTCGGTAAATCTTAGTTATGCCTCAAATTAGTTTTTTCTTAGGCATTATTATTCGAATGTTTTATAGGGATCATAATCCTCCGCATTTCCATGCAGTTTATGCAGAATATGAGGGATTAATTGATATTAATAAGGCAGAACTAATAGGTGGATACTTGCCTCCGAGGGTTTTGGGCTTAGTAATAGAATGGACCGCTTTGCATCAAAAGGAGCTGCTTGACGATTGGGATAAAGCCAAAAGACAAGAGCCTTTATTGCCTATTGCTCCTTTAGTATAAGCATTTGGTTAAATATTAATAAGTTATATTTAATTCTAATATGGTTTGAATCAATTACACTAAATTTGCATTGTTAAAGCCCACTGTGCATGAATGCTGATGCTATAAAGTTATTGCAAGGTCGTTATTGTAATTCGTTAACCAAATATTCGCGGTTTGTAACCCGCGAGGTTGCTATTGGTGATGTGCCTATGGGCGGCAGTAACCCCATCCGTATTCAAAGTATGACCACTACTGATACCATGGATACCATTGGTACGGTTGAACAATCCATCCGGATGGTGGATGCCGGTTGCGAATATGTGCGCATTACCGCGCCCAGTATTAAAGAAGCGCAAAATTTAGCTGAAATAAAGAAACAATTACACCAAAGGGGCTATAATGTTCCATTAGTGGCCGATATACATTTTACCCCCAATGCGGCCGAAGTTGCCGCGCGGATTGTAGAAAAAGTGCGTGTTAACCCAGGTAATTACGCCGACAAAAAGAAATTTGACCAGATAGATTATACCGACCTGGAATACAGAGAAGAACTGGAACGCATCTATCAAAAATTTGCCCCATTAGTAAAAATCTGCAAGGAATATGGTACTGCTATGCGCATTGGTACCAACCACGGTTCACTGTCCGACAGGATTATGAGCCGTTATGGTGATACACCGCAGGGTATGGTTGAGTCGGCAATGGAGTTTATGCGCATGTGCGAAACGCTGAACTATTATAGTTTGGTGGTTTCCATGAAATCCAGCAACCCGCAGGTAATGGTACAGGCATACCGCTTGCTTGTTGAAACTATGGTTGCCGAGGGCATGAATTACCCCCTGCACTTAGGCGTAACCGAGGCTGGAGATGGCGAAGATGGCCGCATCAAATCTGCCGTAGGCATAGGCACTTTGTTAGAAGATGGCTTGGGCGATACTGTACGCGTTTCGTTAACCGAAGAACCCGAAGCAGAAGCACCGGTGGCAATTGCATTGGTAGAACGCTATGTGACAAGGAGTCAGGAATCAAGAATTAAGAATCAAGAATTAGAAAACCAAAAAGTCTCTCCGAACAGGGGAAATTTAGAAGGGGCTCACGCTCATAACCCATATGAATATAAAAAACGCGAAACCTATGAAGCCAATGCCTTTATTGGCGGGCACATGGTGCCGCGGGTAGTGATTGATCTGTCGGCAGCTAATTTAAAAGACGCGGCTGTATTAAATGATGCAGGTTACTTGTATTCGCCAATATTGGATAAGTACAATATGGCAGAGCAATCTGTTGATTTTGTTTACTTGGCTGATGCATTGCCATCGTTTAATTTTCCGGCCAATTTAAAGCAGCTATACAACTACACCACCTGGCAAAAGCTGGCTAATAAAACCAATTGTCACCCGTTATTTACGTTAAAGGAATATGTTGGAGAGGTTGACCGTTCATCTGCGTTAAACCTGGTGAGGATAAAGCATGCAGATCTTGATTCAGAGGAATTTGGCTTGTTGCCGTTAGATAGGTCACTGCTGTTTGTGTTAGAAACCGATGCTTTGCATGGCATGGCCGATCAACGTTCTTTTTTCTTTAAGATGGAAGAATTACAATTGGATGTGCCGGTAATTATAAAACGCAATTACCAGTTTGATACGCAGGACACAGAACTTAAAACTCAAAACTTGCAACTTTACGCAGGTACTGATCTTGGCGCATTATTAGTGGACGGTTTTGGCGATGGTATCTGGATAGATGCGCCGTAAGTTGAAACCAAGGTGATAACCTCAACAGCTTTTGGTATTTTACAGGCCACTCGCTCACGCATCTCAAAAACCGAGTATATTTCTTGCCCAAGCTGTGGCCGCACCTTGTTTGATCTGATGGAAACCACACAGTTTATCCGCAGCCGCACCAGCCATTTAAAAGGGTTAAAAATTGGTATTATGGGCTGCATTGTAAACGGCCCGGGCGAAATGGCCGATGCTGATTATGGGTATGTGGGCTCAGGCCCGGGTAAGGTTACGCTTTACCGTGGTAAGGAAGCGGTGAAAAAAAATATCAGCTCAACCAATGCACTTGATGAACTGATCAATATTATTAGTGAGGATGGTAATTGGATTGAGCCATCGGTAAACTAATTTACCGGCGTAAAATCAGCAAACAGATCACCCATTTCGACTAAATTGTTTAACGGTACATAGTCACACACTTCGGCATATTCTCCCCACATTTTTTGCACTTCGGGGTTTTGATGCGCTTTTTGTATCGCTTCGGCAGATAACCATTCAAAAACTTCAATAACAGTTCCGTCAGCAGTTTCCATAATTACAGGTTCGCGGTTGGTTACTAATCCTTCTTTGTGCAGTCTTTGCACATGGGTTTTAGTCAATTCTTTTAATGCTTCAGCTTTACCGGGTTTGGGTTTATAGGCAACAATTACAATTCGTCCCATTGTGGTGTTTTTTATACAGCAAGATACAAACTTTAAAATATTATGGGTGTTATTTAGGCTGATCAAATCATAAAACTTATGGCAAAAAATGTATCAGACCAATTGGTTGAAATGCTTGTAAACGCAGGTATTAAAAGAATATATGCAGTAACAGGCGATAGCCTTAACCAGGTTAATGACGCGGTAAGGCGCGAAGGAAGTATCCAATGGATACATGTGCGGCATGAAGAAGCCGGGGCCTACGCGGCCGGTGCCGAAGCGCAATTAAGTGGTTTGGCCTGTTGCGCAGGCAGCAGCGGACCAGGGCATGTGCATTTGATTAATGGGCTATATGACGCGCACCGTTCGGGCGCGCCGGTTATTGCCATTGCTTCAACCTTGCATACGGTTGAGTTTGGTTCTGAATCTTTCCAGGAAACCAATACAATTAAGCTGTTTGATGATTGCAGCCATTATAACCAGGTAGCCAGTACACCCAGGCAATTGCCGCGTATGTTACAGGCCGGTATACAAATGGCTATTCACCGCAAAGGGGTATCAGTAATTGGGTTACCTGGTGATGTTACCAGCATGGATGCCGAAGAAATTGAAACTTCGGTTAAAAATTACACTAATGTCCCCGAAATTAAACCAACCGCAACCGATTTGAATGCGCTGGCTTTTATACTTAACCAACATAAAAAAATAACCATATATTGCGGTATAGGTGCTGCCGGTGCACATGATGAAGTAGTTGCATTATCACAAAAGCTAAACGCCACAGTAGCTTATTCTTTCCGCGCTAAAATGGATATTCAGTATGATAATCCGAACGAGATAGGCATGACCGGATTATTAGGTTTACCCGCCGCGTTTCATAGCATGCATGAGTCTGACCTACTGTTAATGCTGGGAACTGATTTTCCTTATACCGCATTTATGCCGACAAATTGCAAAATTGTGCAGATAGATATTAAGCCCGAGCGCATTGGCCGCCGTGCAAAAGTGGATATGGGTTTATGCGGATCTGTTAAAGACACACTTACCGCCTTGCTGCCCTTAGTGCAACAAAAAAATGATGACAGCTTTTTACGGGCACAACTAAAAGTGTATGCTGATGTAAAGCACAAAATGCAAACTTATGTAAATGATGAAGGTGAAAGGAATAGCATTCACCCGGAATTTGTGGCCAGTACAATTAATAATTTAGCTACTAATGACGCCATATTTACAGTAGATACAGGGATGTCATGCGTTTGGGGTTCGCGCTATATACAGGCAACTGGCAAACGTAAAATGCTGGGTTCGTTCAATCATGGTTCTATGGCCAATGCTATGCCACAGGCTATCGGCGCTTCCTTAGCCTGCCCTGACAGGCAGGTAATTGCGCTTTGCGGCGATGGAGGGTTATCCATGCTGCTGGGCGATTTAGCTACTATTGCGCAATATAAATTACCCATTAAAATAATTGTGTTTAACAACCATTCGTTAGGAATGGTAAAGTTGGAAATGGAGGTAGCCGGTTTGCCCGATTGGCAAACCGATATGGTGAATCCTGATTTTTCGATGGTGGCCGAAGCTATGGGTATAAAAGGATTTACGGTAAATGATCCTGCGGAAGTTAAAAGTTCCTTGCAGGAAGCCTTTAAGCATAACGGCCCGGCGTTGATCAACATTATGACCGATCCAAACGCGCTGGCAATGCCGCCCAAAATAGAATTTGAACAGGTAAAAGGAATGGCTTTATCTATGAGTAAGCTAATACTTAACGGCCGTATGGACGAGGTATTAGATACAGTAAAAAGTAATTATAAGCATTTGAAGGATTTAGTATAAGTTCCTATGTCATTGCGAAACAAAGGTTGTGCAGTAGGCCAGGGTGGTTGAAGCAATCTCGTCGCGCGTTTAGAAAGGTGACGAGGTTGCTATGCTATCGCTCGCAATGATATAGTTTTATTTTAATCATTTTCAATCACCACCATGTCATTGCGAAACAAGGACAATGTGAGGGGGCTTGTGTGGTTGAAGCAATCTCCTCGCTGATAGATAGCGGGTCACTCTGCCGGCGACGAGGTTGCTACGTTATCGCTCGCAATGACATAGTTTTATTTAATCATTTTCAATCAACCACCATGTCATTGTGAAACAAGGACAATGTGAGGAGCTTGTGTGGTTGAAGCAATCTCTTCGCTGATAGATAGCGGGTCACTCTGCCGGTGACGAGATTGCCACGCTATCGCTCGCAATGATAATAGTTTTATTTTAATCATTTTCAATCACCACCATGTCATTGCGAAACAAAGACAATGTGAGGAGCTTGTGTGGTTGAAGCAATCTCCTCGCTGATAGATAGCGGGTTATTCTGCCGGCGACGAGATTGCTATGCTATCGCTCGCAATGATAATAAAATTACATATACTTTTTCCACCATTCAGAATTATATGCGCTAACCTCGGTTGGTTTGCCTGGTTCTGGCACAAATAGTTCGATATGTTTTTCATGCGCGTAAGTCACCAGCTTTTCAATAGGCTCGTACCAGTCATGCAGGGCAAGGTTAAAAGTGCCCCAGTGAATAGGCATCATAATTTTACCTTTAAGCGCCAGGTGCGCATTTGATGCATTATCTGGCCCCATATGTATATCGGGCCAGTTTTTGCCATAGGCGCCTATCTCTAATATAGTTAGATCAAACGGGCCGTAAGTATTGCCAATATCAGCGAAACCCGGAAACCATCCCGAATCGGCACCAAAAAATATATTGTGTTTGGTGCCTTTTATGACGAAGGATGACCATAAAGTTTCATTTCTGTTAATTATGCCACGACCCGAAAAATGCCTTGAAGGTGTAGCCGTTATCACACAATCATGATCTATCATGGCGCTATCGCCCCAATCCATTTCGGTAATAAAATCCTTTTGTACACCCCAGGCATTAATGTATTGCCCTACGCCTAATGAGCAAAAGAATGGTATCGTTTTGCCTGCGAAGAACTTTATGGTATCCTTATCCAAATGGTCATAATGATCGTGCGATAGAATAACGGCGTCCAGTGGCGGCAAATCTTTTAACGCTATTGGTGGTTGAAAAAAACGTTTTGGTCCAAATAATTTGGAAAATGATGCTCTATCGCTCCAAACGGGGTCGGTCAATATTCGCTTGCCATCAATTTCAATTAATAAACTGGAATGCCCTACCCAGGTTATTCGCAAGCCGCTTTGGGGCGGTGTTTGATATATGGTTATAGCTGTTTTAAATGGGCCTAATGTATTTTTGGGTATTACCTCTGTCTTGCTGGTAATGTAATCTTTTAAAATAGGAATAAGTTTACCGAACCCGACTTCATACGTTGGT
>DASWOZ010000032.1:0-8187 GCA_036398535.1 Mucilaginibacter sp.
ATATTGAATACCTGACTCACGCAAGGATGGTTGATTATAAAGATAGGGATATGACCAAAATGCAAGGTTATGCTAAGCCATATTACGAAAAATACATCGCGTTAGATGGTGCTTTACCAACACCTACCGATACTCAAAAAAGAGGTTTAGCTGAGGCATACGCTTATTTGGGTAATTATTATGTGTACCATGATAAAGATGATGCAAAAGCGTTGGAAGCTTTTACAAAAGCGAGGGATTTAAATCCTAATAACGCGCAGGCTAAGTTCTATTTTGATAGTAAAGCAGCCCCGGCCCCGGCCGCTACACCGGCAAAACCGGCAGCTAAAAAACCATAATATTCTCACATAATTTATAAAAAAAAGGCCTCAAGCAATTGAGGCCTTTTTTTTGATAATACCATTTGTATATTTGTATCATGGAAGTACAAAGTTTACCGGTAAATTATTTACCTATTATATTTCAAATGCTGGTGGCTATTGGTTTTGTGGTTACCACCATGTTTGTAACACATAAAATTGGCCCTAAGCGTGTAACTAAAGATAAACTGACCCCATTTGAATCGGGTATTGAGGTTATTGGTAATGCGCGTACACCTATTTCTATCAAATATTTCCTGGTAGCTATCCTTTTCGTGCTATTTGACGTGGAAGTTATATTCATGTACCCCTGGGCCGTAAACTTTAAAGATCTGGGCAAAACAGGCATGATAGAGATGTTTATTTTTATGGGTACGCTGTTACTGGGCTTCGTCTACATTATTAAAAAACGCGCGCTGGATTGGGATTAAAGTCTTAAACGCTTCACCATCTAATACCCCAACGTCATTACGCGGCCACTACGCAATCTTTGTACTTATTTCTTTTTGCCATGCTGAATGATCAAATCCCGTGGAATTTTGAAGAGGAAATGGCATAGTTATTAAATAATTGGTCATGGGCATTGATAAGGTTTCGCAAAACGCTGAAGGGAGATAATGACCAGGTACTCCACTATGTCGTTGCGAGCGTAGCAATCTCGCCCCCGACAGTCTGGCCACTATCTATCAGCGAGGAGATTGCTTCAACCACACATCCCCCCCGTATTACCCTTGTTTCGAAATGATATGGCGGGTGATTGAGATGGATGGATATAATTTAAAATTCTGTTACCGGATTAATAAACCTTTACAGCAATTGACATAACGGTTGGAATAGATTTGTTATGGGTAGCAAAGTAAAGACCCTTCAAAAAGCAATAAGTTGGTTTAAGAATGAGTATAAGATTCTTTCTCTATGCTCAGGATGATAGCGAGGCCATAATAAAAGATATGTACAATAATGACGATTGGAGAAGTGAATACTGGATAATTTGTTTAGAATAATTCCAAATAAAATTCCATTACCAATAGTGTATTTATTACAATGTATTTTATCGTAAATTTGGGCTTTAAAAATCCACTTGGATGGGTTTTTGTAGTATATAACTCATGAGTGATATTCAAATAGTAGGCGCCCCCGCGGGTGTGGAGGGTGCGGGATTTTTTGCTACCTCGCTGGATAAGGCGGTAGGGTTAGCACGCGCCAATTCATTATGGCCATTGCCTTTTGCAACTTCGTGTTGCGGTATTGAATTTATGGCCACCATGGCTTCACATTATGATTTGTCAAGATTTGGCGCCGAGCGTTTAAGCTTTTCGCCACGCCAGGCCGATTTATTAATGGTGATGGGTACTATTGCCAAAAAAATGGGACCAGTATTGCGCCAGGTATACCTGCAAATGGCCGAGCCTCGTTGGGTAATGGCTGTTGGTGCATGTGCGTCAAGCGGTGGTATATTTGATACTTACTCTGTTTTGCAGGGTATTGATGAAGTTATACCTGTAGATGTGTATGTCCCCGGATGTCCTCCTCGCCCTGAAGCTATTATTGATGGCTTTATGAATATACAGGAATTGGTTAAAACAGAAACTTTACGCAGGAGGGATACCCCTGAGTACCAAAAATTATTAGCTTCATACGGAATTCAGTAATGGGTAAAATAACTAACGAAGAGCTTTTAACAAAGATCAATGCACAATTTGAAGGACAGCTAACCATAGTTGGCGAACCCTTTGGTTTATTGACACTGGAAACCACCCGCGAAAAGATAATTGATATTTTAAGCTGGCTAAAAACAGAGCCTTCGCTGCAATTTATTTATTTAACAGATATTACCGGCATCCATTATCCCGAACAGGAAAAGCAGATAGGCGTTATTTATCACTTACATAGCCTGGTAAACAATGTACGCATCCGTGTTAAAGTATTTTTAGCTGATAGCGATGTGCATATCCCTACCGCTACCACATTGTGGGATGGCGCTAACTGGATGGAAAGAGAAACGTATGATTATTTCGGGATCCTGTTTGATGGGCACCCTGATTTACGCAGAATATTAAATGTTGACGATATGACGGCCTTCCCGATGCGAAAAGAATTTCCGCTGGAAGACCCGAACCGTGTAGATAAAAAAGATTATTTTTTCGGAAGATAAGATGCAGAACCATCCCGTATATTCAGATAACGATCCGCAGAACGAGCTTTCAACCCTAAACTTAGGGCCAACGCACCCGGCTACGCATGGTGTGTTTCAAAATGTGCTGCAACTGGATGGCGAACGGATTGTGAGCGGTGTATCAACCATTGGCTATATTCACCGCGCCTTTGAAAAAATTGCCGAACACCGCCCATTTTACCAGATCACTCCATTAACAGATCGGTTAAACTATTGCTCATCGCCCATTAATAATATGGGCTGGCACATGACAGTTGAAAAATTACTGGGTATTGAAACGCCTAAGCGTGTAGATTATCTGCGTGTAATTATTATGGAGTTGGCCCGCATATCAGACCATATCATCTGTAACGGTGTATTGGGTGTGGATACAGGCGCCTTTACCGGTTTCCTGTACATGATGGAGTACCGCGAGGCTATTTATGAAATATATGAAGAAGTTTGCGGCTCGCGCTTAACTACCAACATTGGCCGTATAGGTGGCTTTGAACGTAACTTTAATACCATAGCGTTTAGCAAGCTGCGTAAGTTTCTGGTTGATTTTCCGCCGGTATTAAAAGAGTTTGAATCCTTATTTAACCGTAACCGTATATTTGTTGATCGTACAAAAGGTGTAGCAGAAGTTACACCAGAGCAGGCATTGAGCTTTAGCTGGAGCGGCCCGTTATTACGTGCTACCGGTGTGGATTATGATGTCAGGGCAATGAATCCTTATTCATCCTACGAGGATTTTGATTTTGAAGTGCCGGTTGGTGAAAAAGGCGATGTGTACGCACGGTTCCTGGTACGCAACGAAGAAATGTGGCAAAGCCTGCGCATTATAGAGCAAGCCTTAGTTAAATTAGAAAAAGAACCGACTGATATTTTCCATGCGGATGTGCCGGAATTTTACCTGCCGCCGAAGGAAGAAGTTTATAATAATATGGAAGCGTTGATCTATCACTTTAAAATTGTGATGGGCGAGATACCAACTCCCGCTACCGAAGTATATCACTCGGTTGAGGGCGCCAATGGCGAATTGGGCTTTTACCTGGTAAATGATGGCGGGCGTTCACCGTATCGTTTGCACTTTCGCAGGCCAAGCTTTATAAATTACCAGATGTACGCCCCAATGAGTAGGGGAATGTTACTGTCTGATGCGATAATTAACATGAGTAGTTTAAACGTTATAGCGGGAGAGTTAGATGCTTAGAGTTGAAGATGTTGCACAAGCCCCGGTTGAATTTTCGCCGGAATTGATAAGCAAGTTTGCTGACATAGTAAGCCGCTATCCCGAAGGAAAGCAAAAATCAGCTTTATTGCCGATACTGCACTTGGTACAAGCCGAGTTTGGCTGGGTAAGCGCCCCTGCAATGGATAAGGTTGCCGGATATTTAAAACTGGAACCTATTGAAGTTTATGAAGTGGCTTCATTTTACAGCATGTACTTTTTACGCCCGCAAGGCAAGTATGTGTTAGAGGTTTGCCGCACCGGGCCATGCTGCCTGGTAGGTGCCGAAAAAATAATGGATCATATTGAGCAAAAGTTAGGTGTACCCGAGGGTGAAGTTACTCCCGATGGTTTATTTAGCTGGCGCGGAGTGGAGTGTTTAGCCGCTTGCGGTTTTGCACCGGTTTTACAAATAGGCCCCGAATATACCTTCTACGAAAAATTAACTAATGAGTCGGTTGACCAGTTGATTGAAGATTTAAAGGCAAAAGGGACCAATTGATAATGATTAGTACGGATCTGGTAAAATGATTCGTATAACTGATGGATTAAGTAAAAGCCCCATAATTTTGGGACCGTTGCTGGTTATAAGTTTTGTAACTTGCATAGTAAGGCATATAAATTATTACAAGCTGACACGAAAAATATATTAAGCAGCTATGGCACGTAAATTACTTTTAGAACATATAAACGTACCCGGCATCAATACGTATGATGTGTATCGCTCAAAAGGTGGCTATGCATCTGTGGAGAAGGCTTTGAAAACATTGACACCAGAAGAAGTGGTGGAAGAGGTTAAAAAGTCGGGTTTGCGTGGCCGTGGTGGCGCAGGTTTCCCCACCGGGATGAAATGGAGCTTTTTGGCTAAGCCGGAAGGTGTTGCCCGTTACCTGGTTTGTAATGCTGATGAATCTGAGCCCGGTACTTTTAAGGATCGTTATCTGATGACCCATATTCCTCATTTGTTAATTGAGGGAATGATAGTAGCCAGCTATGCTTTAGGCGCTAAAACATCATACATATATGTTCGCGGTGAAATGATGCCGCAAATTCGTATACTGGAAAGAGCCATTGCCGAAGCTAAAAATGCGGGCTTTTTAGGAAAAAATATTTTAGGCACGGGTTATGATCTTGAATTGTATGTGCAACCCGGTGGCGGTGCTTATATTTGCGGCGAAGAAACCGCGTTGTTAGAGTCGTTAGAAGGTAAACGTGGTAACCCGCGTATTAAACCACCATTCCCGGCTATTGCAGGTTTGTACGGTTGCCCAACGGTAGTAAATAACGTAGAGTCAATTGCGGCAGTGGTACCTATCATTAATGAAGGTGGTGAAGAATACGCTAAAATTGGTATTGGCCGTAGCACAGGTACCAAGTTGATTTCTGCAGGGGGGAATGTGAAGAATCCAGGTGTATATGAAATAGACTTAGGTTTACCGGTTGAAGAGTTTTTATACGCTGACGAGTATTGCGGTGGTATAGCCAATGGCAAACGTTTAAAAGCAGTTGTGGCAGGTGGTTCATCCGTGCCTATTTTGCCGGCTAACCTGTTCATGAAAACTATTAATAACGAACCACGCCTGATGAGCTATGAGTCATTAGCTGATGGTGGTTTTGTTAGCGGTACCATGATGGGTTCTGGTGGTTTTATTGCTTTTGACGAAGATCAATGTATTGTACGTAATACCTGGAACTTCGCCCGTTTTTATCATCATGAAAGCTGCGGGCAATGTTCGCCTTGCCGTGAGGGTACCGGATGGATGGAAAAGGTATTGCACCGTTTAGAGAACGGTCACGGTAAAAAGAGCGACATGGACCTGTTGGTTGATGTATCTAAAAAAATTGAAGGTAATACCATTTGTCCGTTGGGCGATGCAGCGGCATGGCCGGTGGCCAGTGCCATACGCCATTTTAGGGATGAATTTGAATGGCATGTTACCAATGCAAGTGAAGCGATAACCAGGAATTATGGCATTGCTCACTATGCTGACCCTCTTCCTAAAAAAGAAGAATCAGCAGCATAAAAAATTGTCTTGCGAGGAGGAACGACGAAGCAATCTCTCGTCGCTTCGTGCACATGAAGAGATTGCCGCGCTATCGCTCGCAATGACATAAAAGAGAAAAATAAATTTGGCTAATAATAAATGTCAATGAAAGTTACAATAGACGGAATACCGGTAGAAGTACCAGACGGAACATCAATCCTGAATGCTGCAAGGCTAATAGGTGGTGATGTGGTTCCGCCTGCTATGTGCTATTATTCTAAGCTGGCCGGTAGTGGCGGCAAATGCCGTACGTGCCTGGTTAAGGTAAGTAAAGGTTCTGATAAGGACCCTCGCCCTATGCCTAAGCTGGTAGCATCATGCCGTACCACAGTAATGGATGGGATGGAAGTGCAAAATATTACCTCGCCAGAGGTTATTGAAGCACGTAAAGGCATAGTTGAAATGCTATTAATTAATCACCCTTTGGATTGCCCTATTTGCGATCAGGCAGGTGAATGTAATTTACAAGACTTAGGTTTTGAGCATGGCGCAGTTAAAACCCGTTATGAGTTTGACCGCCGTACCTTTAACCGTATAGATATTGGCGACAAGATACAATTGCACATGACGCGTTGTATTTTATGCTACCGTTGCGTATATGTTGCCGATCAGATCACTGATCACCGCATACATGGTATACTGAATAGGGGTGATCATTCTGAAATATCAACTTATATTAAGGCCGCGGTTGATAATGATTTTTCAGGAAACGTAATTGATGTTTGTCCGGTAGGCGCGTTAACTGACAAAACTTTCCGCTTTAAAAACCGTGTTTGGTTTACCAAGCCGGTTGAGGCGCATCGCGATTGCGATCATGAAAAATGTAATGGTAAAGTTACGCTTTGGTACAAAGGCGAAGATGTTTTACGTGTAACTGCACGCAAAGATGTTTACGGCGAGGTAGAAGATTTTATCTGCAATACCTGCCGCTTTGATAAAAAGAAAACAGCCGATTGGGTAATTGAAGGTCCGCGTAAAGTATCGCATCACTCAGTTATCAGCGCTAATCATTATGAAACGTTACATCCTCTGCCGGTTGTAAAAACTAACCCGGTATTAATGGAGGCCAACAAAGAACAATTTGACCGCGAAACACGCTTATAAATGGAATTAGCAGATATTATAGTAAAATTTGTACTTGTGTTTATCATTTTTGCGATAAGCTTAGTGATAGCTATGTATTCTACCTATGCCGAGCGTAAAGTTGCGGCATTCTTTCAGGACAGGATTGGCCCTAACCGTGCCGGTCCGTGGGGTATTTTGCAACCATTAGCTGATGGTGGTAAAATGTTTTTAAAAGAAGAGATCATTCCTACAAATGCCAGCGGCTTTTTATTTATAGTTGGCCCCTCATTAGCCATCATGACCGCCTGTATAGGTTCAGCGGTGATTCCATGGGGGCAAAAACTGACTATAGGCGCGCATGTTATTGACTTGCAGGTTGCAGATATTAACGTAGGTATTTTATATGTATTTGGTGTAGTATCCCTAGGCGTTTATGGCGTAATGATAGGCGGCTGGGCATCAAACAATAAATATTCATTATTGGGCGCTATTCGTGCGGCATCACAAAATATCAGTTATGAAATTTCAATGGGCCTGTCTATCATTGCTCTGCTATTAGTAACCGGATCACTAAGCTTACGCGAAATTGCCGAGCAGCAGCATGGCTTTTGGGCCAATGGCTGGTTTACCTGGAATGTATTTAAACAACCGTTAGGTTTCCTGCTATTCATCGTATGTGCATTTGCCGAAACTAACCGCACCCCATTTGATTTGCCGGAATGCGAAACAGAATTAGTTGGTGGTTATCATACCGAATATTCATCCATGAAACTGGGTTTTTACCTGTTTGCCGAATATATTAACATGTTTATTTCGTCAGCGGTAATGGCTACCTTGTATTTTGGTGGTTATAACTTCCCATTCATGCATCATTTAGGATTATCAGACAACCTGGTGACCATATTGGGTGTAGTAGCATTATTCATAAAAATATTTGCCTTCATTTTCTTCTTCATGTGGGTACGCTGGACAATCCCGCGTTTCCGTTATGACCAGTTAATGGATTTGGGCTGGAAAATTTTAATACCACTGGCTATAGCTAATATTATAATAACAGGAGTTTGGATTACTTTTATTAGAGGATAACGATGGAATCATTAAGCAGTAAAAGAAAAGTAATTGAATCAAAGCCGCTGAATTTTTTAGAGCGCGCTTACCTGCCCGCAATTTTTTCAGGGCTGGCAACTACGATGAAACACTTTTTCAGGAAACCGGTAACTATCAGTTTCCCTGAAGAAAGGCGTGAGTTTTCTGAAAACTTCCGTGGCATGCACTCGCTTAAACGTGATGAAAATGGTAAGGAGCGCTGTACAGCCTGTGGCTTATGCGCAT
>DASWOZ010000033.1:0-2448 GCA_036398535.1 Mucilaginibacter sp.
GGTAATTATACGGATGATAAACGAACCGGCGTTTGGCATTTTTTTGATGCGGATGGCCAGGTAATGGAACATTTTAATTATGACACCAACACCTTACTATATGAGGCACCTGAAGATACCACCTCAAATATCAGGTATGTATTGGATGATAAATTTAAACCAACCGACCGTGTTACTAAACCCATTAAAACAGGTGGCAGGTATTTTGCCTATATACCCTATTTAAAGCAATTTAAATTACCGGCTGATATGGAAAATATCAGTCATGAACAGTATGTTGCTGTTTTAGAATTATTGATAACCCCACTTGGCAGGTTAGCAGATTTTAAAATCCACCTTAAATCTGCCGTTTATGAGCGTGTAATGAATATAAATCCCAATTTGCTGGCTGATGCAGATAAAACATTTATTCCGGCCTCATTAAATGGAGAGCCGGTATCCTGCAGGATATTTATACAATGTTATCTGAATGATTTTGATGAGATAGACATGAAATAGATGCTGCCTTAATCCACCCCGGCAAGGAGAGCTTTTGCATGTTTTAAAAACCTTCATTAAGGCGGGCGATTGATTTACATAACGACAAGGGGGAGAGTTTAGACACACTTTGCATCACTCAATCATAGAGGCCGTTAAAAAAAATTGATTTTTTGTGATATAAGTACAAATAATATATCTTTAAGAACCAATTACTTAAAATCTATATTACAATGCAAATCAATCCTAAAAAATTATTTAGCGCAAGTTGCCTTGCCCTTTTGGTAACTTCGCTTTCTTTTGGTATCCGTGCTGGTATTTTAAACGACCAGGGCGTAAAGTTCCATCTAAATGCTTCTGAACTGGGCACTATTTCTGCTACTGCTTTCTGGGGTTTCCCGTTAGCCATCATCATAGGTGGTTTTATTGTTGATGTTATCGGCATGAAAAAATTGCTGGTATCAGCATTCTTATTTCACCTGATAGGTATCCTGCTTACCATTTTCGCCAATGGTTACTGGACATTGTTCCTGTCTACTTTATTGATAGGCATTGCCAATGGCACAGTTGAAGCAGCCTGTAACCCGTTGGTTGCATCATTATTCACTGATAATAAAACCACCAAGCTAAACCATTTCCACTTGTGGTTTCCGGCAGGTATTGTAATAGGCACCCTGATTGTTTTCGGGTTAGATAATATATTGGGCCATGGCGCAGCACCAAAGCCTTACTGGATCTCACAGGTTGAAATAGCTTTAATGCTTATACCAACGCTATGCTACGGTTTGCTTTTCTCACGGTTAAAATTTCCGGTTACAGAAAGAGTTGCTTCTGGTGTAAGCACCGCAGATATGTACAAAGCGTTGATTAATCCACTGTTCTTTTTTATGATCATTTGCATGTTTGGCACAGCCATTACCGAGTTATTTACTAATCAGTGGACAGATGTATTATTTAAAACAGTCACCAATAATTCTATACTCATACTCACTTTTGTGGCTTCGATACAAGTATTGGGCCGGGCATTTGCCAGCCCTATAGTGCATAAACTGGCGCCACAGGGTGTATTATTGATCTCGGCTATATTATCTGCCCTGGGCATTTATCTGATGATCCATTTACATGGGGATGCTATTTATTTTGCGGCAATAATATTCGGATTAGGTGTAGCCTTCTTCTGGCCTTGTATGATTGGTTTTGTAGCCGAGAATTTGCCGCGCACTGGTGCAGTAGGCTTAAACCTGATGGGAGGTGCAGGGATGTTTGCCGTATCCATCTACATGATATTTATGGGGGGCTATTATGATCGTTTTATGATCAAAAATCTACCTGTGGGGGCAAGCCTGGATGCCTACCGTTCTGCCGCGCCCGGAACAGACATGGCCAAAACATTTGACCAGGCCAGGTCGGCCGCCGGCCCGGAAGTTTTGAATACCACGCTGATTATTCCTGCAGTTTTGGTAGTAGCTTTTTTAGGGTTGGTTATTTACATGCGTTCAAAGCATAAAGTTGCTGCTGCGGATACAGCAGTAGTATAAATGCATTAAGTTAGAAAAAATACTTTACCCTCCCTCCGCACAGCGAAGAGAGGGTAAGCGGAACGCAACAGTTAGTTACCCAATCCCGAACTCTCATACAATTAAAAAAGTGCAGCATAATTTTTATGTTGCACTTTTTATTTATATTAACTGCCGCATCATGATTGAATTAACCAGCCTGTATAAAGTTTATAATCAAGGAAAGGCAAACCAGGTAAATGCAGTTACTGCTGTTAACCTGTCTGTAAGTGCAGGCGAGTTTGTAGTAATAGTAGGTGCTAATGGCTCGGGTAAAAGTACGTTGTTGAATTTAATTGCGGGCAGTGTTTTACCAACCTCAGGTACGGTTAGCATTGCCGGGGAAGACGTAAGCAAGTTAGCCGACTATGACCGCAGCAAATGGATAGCGCGCGTTTTTCAAAATCCGTTAAGC
>DASWOZ010000034.1:0-4777 GCA_036398535.1 Mucilaginibacter sp.
ACGCTCAAAACGACAATATCGCAGATCCGCACGGTTGAGAATGGTGAAACAATTGGTTACGGACGGAGAGGTATTGCCAATAAAACACTGACAATCGCCGTTTTGCCGATTGGCTATGCCGACGGACTAAACCGGAGATTACAACCATTATGAACCTATTACCACGGTTTTATGACATTGGCTCCGGAGAAATCACTATTGATGGAATAGATATTATGAAAATACAGCGAAATAGCTTACGCCGTTCGCTTGCTATTGTTTTGCAGGATACACACCTTTTTACAGCCACCGTAATGGAAAATATCCGTTATGGCAGATTGGAAGCATCTGATAAAGAAGTTATCACCGCTGCTACCCTTGCAGGTGCTGATTCATTCATCCAACGGCTGCCAAAAGGATACCATACCCTGTTACAAAACGACGGCAGTAATTTAAGCCAGGGACAACGGCAATTATTGAACATAGCGCGCTCAACAATTGCAAAGCCTTCTATTTTAGTCCTGCACGAAGCCACACGTTCTATTGACACCCGCATAGAAGTAATTATACAAAAGGGCATGGACCAGCTTATGCAGGGCAGAACCAGCTTTGTGATCGCACACAGATTATCTACAGTGCGCAATGCGGATGAGATATTAGTATTAGAGAACGGAGAGATCCTTGAAAGAGGAACCCATGAAACCTTATTAAAACAGAAAGGCAGGTATTATGAATTATACACAGGGCAGTTTGATTAGTTCTCCTTATATTTATTTGATAACAAACAATTTTCTATATGATTACGGTCAAAGCTTATCTATAAAGCAATTCCAAGCTTTATAGATAATTTAAACAACGTGTCCATCGCCCATCTTTCTTAACTAAGGTCATTTCATGTTAAAAATCAAAACCGCTGCGGATAACAGTTTCTGGCACTTCAGTAAAGAAGAAGCTTTTACACATTTATCTGCCGGACTGAATGGCCTTAGCGACCAGGATGCCGGCAAAAGAATAGAGGAATACGGAGCGAATACAATAAAAGCGAATGCAAGTAATTCAACTATTTTTTTATTCCTAAGTCAATTTAAAAGCCCTATTACCTTATTGTTGATCATAGCGGCCTTACTATCAGCCGGATTGGGGGATATTGCCGACACTTCTATTATTCTTGTTATTGTACTAATCAGCAGTTTTCTTGGTTTCTGGCAGGAAAAAGGCGCGGCAAATGCTGTGCAGGAGCTATTAAAATTAGTGCAATTACATTGTGATGTTTTACGGGAAGGGCAAAAAAAAGAAATAACTGTGGAAGAAGTAGTTCCGGGGGATATAGTTATTTTATCAGCCGGGGATATTATCCCCGGCGACAGCCTTATAATAGAATCGCAGGAGCTGTTTACGGATGAAGCGGCATTTACGGGTGAAACCTATCCAGTAGAAAAAAATGCCGGCATTCTGCCTGTCGATACGCCTTTGGCTAAAAGAAGCAATACCTTGTTTATGGGGTCACATGTCATCAGCGGAAAAGCGACAGCTTTGATCATTAAAACGGGGAAACAAACGGAGTTTGGTAAAATATCTGCCGGTTTACAGTCTATGGCGCCCGTAACCGATTTTGAAAGAGGAATACGGAAGTTTAGTTATATGCTGATGGAGATTACGCTTCTTTTGGTAATTATTATTTTCGCTATCAATGTATTGCTGCATAAGCCCGTACTGGATTCTTTATTATTTTCGCTGGCGCTCGCCGTGGGATTAACCCCGCAATTGCTGCCTGCCATTATCAGTGTAAACCTTGCAGCCGGTGCCAGGCGTATGGCTAAACAGCAGGTTATTGTTAAGCGCCTGTCTTCAATAGAGAATTTTGGCAGCATGAACATCCTCTGTTCAGACAAAACGGGAACAATCACCGAGGGCAAAGTAAATTTAAAGGACACATTAGCCGTAAATGGCCGGCACAGTTAAAAAGTATTACAATATGCATGGCTCAATGCCTCTTTGCAACAAGGCTTTCATAATCCAATTGATGAGGCTATCTGCGCCGGTTATAAAGGGCCGGTAAATACTTATGTTGTTCAAACAGAAATTCCTTATGATTTTATCCGTAAACGCCTGACCATTCAGGTAAAAAATAATACAGAAAATTTTGCCATTACCAAGGGGGCTTTAAATATTATTTTATCCATTTGTACCCATATTGAAACGGAGGATGGGAAAATAACACCTATTGAGGCCAACAAAGCGCATATCCTTCAACAATACAGCGAGTTAAGCGAAGCAGGATACCGCACCCTGGGCGTTGCTTATAAACCTGCTGATGCTGTACGCGATTTTACCAGGGAAGATGAAAAAGAAATGATCTTTTTAGGTTTTGTAACCCTGTTTGACCCGCCGAAGGATGGTATTGCAGCCATCATTAACAAGATGAATAACTTAGGTGTAAAATTAAAGATCATAACCGGTGACAATGCATTGGTGGCCAAAAGCCTTGCTTTACAAATTGGCATAACAAACCCACAAATACTTACCGGGTCAAAATTACAGAAAATGAGCAATACGGCACTTATACACCAGGCGCCGCTAACAGATATTTTTGCCGAGGTGGAACCCAATCAAAAGGAGCGCATTATTTCGGTATTAAAAAAAGCTGGTAATGTTGTTGGCTTTATGGGCGATGGCATTAATGATGCGCCTGCACTTCATACCGCTGATGTAGGCATATCTGTAGATACGGCGGTTGATGTAGCCAAAGAAGCGGCCGATATTGTTTTATTGAGTCGGGATTTAAGTGTATTGACTGATGGAATTATTGAAGGCCGGAAAACTTTTGCCAATACCATGAAATATATCTTTATGGCTACCAGTGCCAATTTTGGTAATATGTTCAGTATGGCCGGGGCCTCGCTCTTCCTGCCGTTTTTACCCCTGTTACCTATACAAATACTACTGACCAACCTTTTAACCGACTTCCCGGAAATGGCTATAGCTACAGACCATGTTGATGCTGCAAATATCCAATCGCCGCAACGCTGGGACCTCCATTTTGTAAAACGCTTTATGATAACTTTTGGCTTATTAAGCTCCGTATTTGACTATCTTACATTTGGCGTTTTATTATTTGTATTTCATGCTAACGAAAAGGCCTTTCAAACAGGCTGGTTTATAGAGTCTGTGATCTCTGCCACATTAATTGTACTGGTTGTAAGAACCAGGCTACCCTTTTTTAAGAGCTTGCCGGGTAAGTACCTTGCTATTGCTACAGCGTTAATTTTACTATTAGTGTTGATTTTTCCTTTAACACCATTATCTTCCTGGTTTGGTTTCATAAAAATGCCCGCTGCTTATTATGGCTGGATGCTGTTGATAATTATAGTTTACGTTGTCATGGCAGAATTGGCCAAACAGTGGTTTTATAAAAAATCATTAACCTAAAATCCGGATCGCTTAACTATGGTAACGGCACACATCCTGGCAGTGCTTTAAATCAATGCACTATATGACTGGAGTCATTATTTAACAACAGAAGGCGTATACCTTTGTTATAATTAAATTAAGCATTATAAAAAGGTTCGCCAATGCAATTATACCTGCAATTTATAAGCGTATTTATAAACATCTAAAGCTGTAACTAACTATAAACGAATGAAAACGATTTTAGTACCCACTGATTTTTCAGCAGCAGCAGATAACGCAGCGCGTTATGCCTTGCAGTTAGCCAAGGGAATGCATACCTCTTTACAGTTGTGCAACGCTATGATTGTGCCAATAGAGGCCCCGGCAGCCACACAGATTGTTTGGCCATTAGAAAATTATACTTCTATAAAAAACTCGGTAACAGCAGAATTAACCTTTTTATCTGAAAAACTGGAGCAGGAAGAACGTGCTGTATCAAGCCCTCAATCCTATCACCCCACTGTGACCTATACAAGCGAGATCGGACCGGTTAAAGATGTTGTCAGAAATATAGTTGATGAACAAAAAATTCCCCTGGTAGTAATGGGAATGTCTGGCGCAGGTGGATTAAGTCGCTTTTTTTTAGGCAGTAATAGCAGGGACTTAATTGATATAGCCAGTTTCCCGGTTTTATTAATTCCGGCTACAGCTACATTTAACCCGGTACAAAAAATTGCGTTTGCTACCGATTTAAGTGAAGACGATATTGAGGTAATCCATTCGTTAGCAAGTATGGCGCGGTTATTTAACGCTGAAATATTGATTACACACTGCACTGATGAGAAATATGAAAAAAAAACAGATACGAATAAAGTAGACGCTTTTTTAAGTGAAGTGACCAGCAAAGCCAATTATGATAAAATATATTACCGGCATGTGAAAAGCATAGATGTAGATAGCGGATTGGACTGGTTAACAGAACACGGACAAATTGATATGCTGGCTATGATACACCGGCCGCATCATTTTTTGGTTAAACTTTTAAATGGCAGTCATACCCAAAAAATGGCCCGGCGCATTACCATTCCACTATTGGCATTTCCTCCGGGTTTCTGCGGTGCGTTTTAAAACATACCCATAAAGTGGCTGTTACCTGTTTATACTAACTAATTATACAATTAGATGAAAGTTCCTGATTTAATGTGGGCAATGGTTTTTGAAAAGGTTGGACAACCCTTGGCCTATAAACAGCTTCCAATACCCAAACCAACAAAAAGCCAGGTATTGATTAAGGTAATTGCCTGCGGAGTTTGCCGTACAGATCTGCATATTGTAGACGGGGAACTTGACCGCCCAAAACTACCGTTAGTCCCTGGCCATGAGATTATTGGAAAAATAGTACAAGCCG
>DASWOZ010000035.1:0-3767 GCA_036398535.1 Mucilaginibacter sp.
CTATAATAAGTGTAGCTGCGGCGCGCATACTCGCGCATTATTATACCGGGCTGGCCACGCAACATTGGATCATTATTGCCTTGTTGATATCGATAGTGGGCACAACCGGCGATTTGGTGGAATCGATGCTTAAACGAAGCATTAATGTTAAAGACTCGGGCGGGATGCTGCCTGGCCACGGCGGCCTGCTCGACAGGTTCGATGGATTGCTTTTAGCGGCCCCTGTTGTATATACTTATCTATACTTCATTTCAAATTAGTAGTTTTGCACATTATCAGCATAACGATAACATTATAAAAAATACATCCCGATGATGACTTTCCATAAAGAAGGATATACATCCTTAGCCATTTGCATCCTGTTTATACTTGTACTAAACGCACTGATCTCGTTTTTTCTGCCCGATGCACATGTGTTGAAATGGATAGTTTATATATTATCGTTTTTCCTCTTTGTTATTATCGTTCAGTTTTTCCGGAGCCCCAAATTCAGCATCGATACACACGATAAGACTGTGCTTTGCCCTGCTGACGGTAAGGTTGTGGTAATTGAAGAAACCGTGGAAACAGAATTTTTAAAAGATAAAAGGATACAGCTATCGGTATTTATGTCGCCGGTAAATGTACACGTAAACCGTAACCCGGTGGGCGGCGTGGTTAAATATTTCAGGTACCACAAAGGCAAGTACCTGGTAGCCTGGCACCCAAAATCATCAACAGAAAACGAGCGTACTACCATAGCCATTGAGAACAGCGATGGTATAACCGTATTGTTCCGCCAGATTGCCGGGGCGCTTGCCCGCCGTATAGTTTGGTATGTAAAAGAAGGCGATAAGGTAGAACAGGGCCAGCAGTTTGGCTTTATAAAATTCGGCTCACGTGTTGACGTGTTTCTGCCCTTAGGCTCAGAAATTAAGGTTGAATTAGGCCAGGTTGTAAAAGGCGGTCGTACCATATTGGCTGAACTGCCTGTAAAGCCTGTTGCAAAACCAGCCCCGGCTAAAGAAGCAGAGAAAGCCGAAGCTGATGACGCCTTTGAAACGGTAAAAGCAGCAAGGCCGGTAAAGAACACCATCAAAAAGAAAGCCTGAGGATAGCGATTATAGATCAGAGGTTGGAGATCAGGCCGGATAGTGGTAAAAAAAATCATGAAAAAAAACAAAAACAACCAGCTTCTCCTAACCGGCCTTGTTATCTCCCTTGTTGTATTTTCAGCATTTTCAAAGGCGGATAAACCATCAGGTAATCTTGCGGAACAATTAATTGGCGAATGGAGAAATGTTTACTTAAAGATCATTATCCATAATAAAAGCAAGCCACAAGAGATTGTACAGGCCGATAGTACCAATTGGGAAACCCGTTTAGGCATAAAACCTATCAGGACATATTTTTTAGAAAACGGCACCTATTACTCGGAGTACAGGAACCTGAAGGATAGTGTGGTACGAAAGGCTTCCGGGACATGGAGCTTAAAAAAAGGCGATTCCATTATTATGACACAGTTAAGTCCTGATAAATCAGTACTTAAACTGAAAATGCAAATAATAAATGACCATGCTACTTTTACGGGCCTTATAGATTTTGACGGAGAGGGAATTGATAACGACGAGTATTTTGGAATACATAAGAAGTTTAAATAAACAAAATCAAAGTTGCTCTTTTCTTACGTTATTATACCAGGTTTAACCCAGGCATGAAATTAAAGTCTTTTGTGTTGTAGGTATAAAAGGGCATTTGATGAATTACAGCAGTTGCACCAATAATTGCATCTGGTATTTGTAATCCATAGCTTAATTTATAGTTTTCTATCAGGTTGGCGGCCAATTTAGAAATATTGGTATCAATTTCGACAACATCATAATACCGGATTTTTCTTTTCAATTGGGCTAATTCGGTTTTGTTACTCATGCCCTGATACAGTTCCATTACTGTAATAACGGAAAGAACGATCTGATCCAATCCAATTTCCTGCAATCTTTCTATGGTTGCCTGTCTGCATTGAATGCATGAATAAAAACATTTGTATCACATAGAACCATTATGCGGAGTGACTTCTTTTCCAGGCATCTTTACGGATCGTTTCCAACGTCCTGGGTTTAGTTGCCCAGATACCGAATAAACTTTGAGGATCTATTTTTTTATCTCCTTTAATAATCGGGGCTATTTCTTCATCAGAGGATAGTATTTTAATGGTGCTAAATGTTTTAAATAAAGCAGACAGTTTTTCAATTTCATTTTTACTATCTATTTCAATAGTTATTCTCATATTATTATTTACTGGAGGAATTCTTTAATTATATAACAAAGCTACAATTTAAATTTGAGCCGATAAAATCTATAAATTCTACCCTACCGGTATCTCAAAAAAGAACTGGGAACCTTTACCCGGGCTGCTCTCAACCCACAACCGGCCATTGTGCCGGCCAATAATTTCCTTACTGATAAACAAGCCAATGCCCAGCCCCGAAATATGCGCGGCCATGTCTTCAACACGGTAAAAACGGGTAAAAATACGTTCCTGCTGTTCTTTAGTTATACCCAACCCAGAATCCCGGACAGACACCAAGGCTTTCTTATCATTTATAGCGACCGAAATACTTATAAGGTCGGCGCCCGGAGAGTATTTTATTGCATTTGAAAGCAGGTTGATAATAACCTGTTCAATACGCTGCCTGTCGGCAGTTACCACTAGTTTATCAATGCTGGTTTCAAGCGCCAGGTGATGTGTTTTAGTTGAGTACTGCATTACCTCTGTAACTTCTTTAACCAGTTGCAACAGGTCGAACCCGGTAAAGGAAAGTGGTAATTGCCCGGTTTCTATTTTTGATACGTCGAGCAGGTCTGAGATCAATTCAGATAGCTTATTAATTTGCTGAAGGGCTTTTTCTATAAAGGTTTTATTAGGGTCACCGTCGGCCAGTTTCCTGTTTATTATCTGCAGGTAACCGCTCAGGCTGGTAACCGGTGTTTTCAATTCATGACTTGCAAGGCCAATAAACTCATCCTTTTTGGCATTCAGTTTTTTAATTTCATCATATAGCCGTGCATTTTCCAGGGCTATCGCAGCCTGTTTGGCCACGCTTTCAATCAAATGCTCATGATGAGCGGTAAACTTACCGGGTTCCGGGTGCCCATAAAACAAACCGCCTATAACCTCGCCCGATTTTGAAACTACCGAAACAGCAAGATAGCTTACCACTGGTAAATGCCCTTCAGGCTTTCCGTAATGAGGATGATTTTTGCCATAACGCGGGTCTTTTGTAATATCATCAACGCGTACAGTACCTAAGCCGCTAAAAGTTGGATGAAAAACCGCAGTGTTACGTGGCATGCCAAATTTCTCAAACGCTTCCCTGGGCGCTCCGGATAAGGTGAAGAGCATGTACGATTCACCTTGTTCGTCAAGATTATTATAAAAGAAGGCCCCAAACTCAGCACCAATTACCTGTGTTGTTACATCGGTTACCTGTTGCAATATTTCCTGAACATCCAGTCGCTCTGTAATCATCCTATTAACAGAGTTCAGTGTTTCGAGGTCATTAGCATGGCGCAACAGGCTTTCTTCAGCATTTTTTTGACGCATTATGTTCCTCGCGATCTTCGATGCACCGATAACCTGCCCTCTTGTGTTCATTATGGGGGATATGGTTAATGAAACAGGGAACTCTATTCTGTTTTTCCCCATACGCCAAGTTTCGTAATGTTCAACCTTTTCGCCGTTGCGTATTTTCGAGAGGATCTCGTCTTCTTCCTGCCGCCTGTTTTCA
>DASWOZ010000036.1:0-1970 GCA_036398535.1 Mucilaginibacter sp.
TGCCAATGCCTATGTGGGATTGGCGCCGTTTAGAAGCGAATTTTATTTAACCCCCGACCAAAATAACTTTGAACTTGGCAGTTTACCGTGGACTGATCAACTGGCCATACATGAGTTTAGGCATGTGCAGCAGTACAACAATTTTAACTTAGGCTTGTCACATACCGCCCGGCTTATATTTGGCGAAGGCGGCCAGGCGTTGTTTAATGAAGCAGCCATACCCAACTGGTTTTTTGAAGGTGATGCTGTTTTTAATGAAACCCATGTAAGCGAGCAGGGCAGGGGGCGGTTGCCTTATTTTTTAAATGGCTACAGGGCTCTATGGGCAGCAGGGAAAGACTATAGCTGGATGAAGCTGCGCAATGGTTCTTATCTTGATTATACACCTGATTGGTATCCTACGGGATATATGCTGGTAGCTTATGGACGTGAAAAATATGGTGATGATTTCTGGAAAAATGTAACGCAGGATGCCGCGGCTTATAAAGGCTTGTTTTATCCTTTGCGCAAAGCGATAAAAAAATACTCGGGCGAGGATTTTATAAGGTTCCGGACAAATGCTTTGGATCATTTTAAAACCCAATTTAAAAATGATGAACCTGATAAACCAGAAAATAAAAAGCAACATTTTATTGCCGATCAGGAATATCCCGCTTATGTAAACGATAGTACTGTCATTTACACAAAAAGTACTTATAATTATATCCCCGTGTTTGTACTAAACACTAACGGGCGCGAAAAAAATATAAGTGTCCGGTCGGTTTCATTAGATAAATACTTTGCCTATCACGAGGGCAAAATAGTTTATGCCGCCTATCGCCCGGATTTGCGATGGAACTATCGTGATTACAGTGAACTGCAATTATTGGATGTTAAAACCGGGAAAGAACACCGCCTTACCTATCGTTCCAAATATTTTTCGCCTGATTTTAGTAAGGATGGTAAACAGATCATAGCTGTACAGGTTGGCCCGTTGGGTAAAAGCGAATTGCATGTGTTAAGCGCCTTTACAGGCAAATTAATAGCCGTTGTGCCCAATCCCGACGACTTGTTTTTTACTTATCCTAAATTCTACGACGGGCAGCAATTAATAGCGGCAGTACGCAATAAAGCAGGTAAAATGTCTATGGCCATGATCGCTATAAAAACAGGTAAAGTAAAATACCTGCTGCCTTTTTCTTATCAGCCGGTCGGTTTCCCGGTTGTGAAAAAGGATACCATTTATTTTAATGCCACGTCAGGTATTAGTGATCGTTTATTTGCTATTGCTAATGGGAAGTTATTGGAGCTGAAGTCCAACAATACAACTAACAAATATGAACCCGCCATTTCAGAAAATAAATTGGCATGGGTACAGTTAACTGCTTTTGGTTACCAACTGCATCAAGCCAATAAAAGCGAATTAAAGTGGGAGGAAGTTAATTCAAAAGTGCCGGGAGGATTACCGGACTATAACATCACCGCTTTAAAGCGCGATTCATCTACAGATCTGCTCGCATCTATAATTGATAAGTCGCTTGCGGTTACCAAATACAATAAGGCTTATCACCTGTTTAACTTTCATAGCCTGGTGCCCGATTTTAACGATCCTAATTATACGTTCTCATTATTAGGCCAAAACGTGCTGAACACTTTTCAATCCGAAGCCTCATTTACCTATAACCGGGATGAAGGTTATAAAGAATTTGGATTTGATGCTGTATATGGCGCTTTGTTTCCGTACCTCTCTGCCGGGGCAAATTATGTTATAGACAGGCGCGGATATTACAAAGGCAACAACATCTACTGGAATGAAACCAATGTGCATGCCGGAATAGAAATCCCCTTAAATTTAAGCAGCGGTAAAAACAGTACTGCATTAAACTTTGGTACGGATGTTTACTACAGCATTACCAATTTCCAGTCGCCATATAACCAAACGTTTAAAGATCAGAACTATACCTATTTAAACAACTATATAAATTTTAGTA
>DASWOZ010000037.1:0-7818 GCA_036398535.1 Mucilaginibacter sp.
TTTTAACCGGGCCCTCTGCTGCAAACATATTAACCAGCCAGGCCGGCAGTGAACCTCCGGGGTCTAAATGTATAGAATAATCCACTTTTATTTGATTGTTTCCGGTTGGGGTAATAACCCATTTGCCGCTGGCATCGGTAATTCTGACTATGCCTTGTTTTTGTGGCACCAGGCCGGTTACTGTTGGCCCCTCAATGGTCACCACTTTACTGTCAGGGTCCTGGCTAACTATTAAATGCGCCACAAAATCGCGGTTCTGTACAGGCCAGGGCAAGTTAACTTCCGAATAATAGTAAATTTCTGTAGGCGAAACCTGTTTTACCAACGTAGATATTTTAGTATGGTACAACCAATCGGCCGCGGTATTCACATCCATTAGCAAGGCAACCAGTTGAGCAGGGGTGGCGTTAAAGGTGCCTTCCACCTTAACTGCTTTAATTTTGGAGTCGGGTATAAAGCTGGTATATACCTTAATGCCGTCCTTATCTGTATTTAGTTTCCAGGCGGCTTGTGCAAGCGCCGGACTAAGCCTCCATATTATCAGCACCAGTATAAGTGAAAGTTTTCTCATCGTATTTGAATGATTACCATGTATTGATTTACGCCACAAAGTAAAAGCATAAAAAAGCAGCGCGGTTCATCTAAATGTCACAATTATTCAATCGATTGAATAATGATTCTTATTTGACATTTTACAGGTAATTCTTATATTAAAAAACTTTTTAAATGAAAAATTTATTACCGCCTGTTTATGAGGCCGGATAAAGTAAAAATAGTTTAGGTGCTTACTGCTGGCATACGCGTGCCTCCTATACTACTTTCCAACAATTACATTTTCTTAGCCCCAAGCCCAAAAATTTTCTTACTTTTGTATCCCGTACACAAACAATTGGTAAAGGCTTAAAACCGGTGCCAAATTCAAAAAAATCATGACTAAATATATATTTGTTACGGGCGGTGTTACCTCGTCGTTAGGCAAGGGCATTATATCAGCTTCTTTAGCTAAATTACTGCAAGCGCGCGGTTACTCGGTAACCATTCAAAAATTTGATCCCTATATCAATATCGATCCCGGAACATTAAATCCTTATGAGCATGGCGAATGCTATGTTACCGAGGATGGTGCCGAAACCGACCTTGACCTTGGCCACTACGAGCGTTTTTTAAATACACCAACATCAAAAGCTAACAACATTACTACCGGCCGCATTTACCAAAATGTGATTAACAAAGAGCGTGAAGGGGCTTTTTTAGGTAAAACCGTACAGGTGGTACCGCATATTACAGACGAGATTAAAAGAAACATCCGCATACTGGGTGAAGATGGCCGTTATGATATTGTGATCACCGAGTTGGGTGGTACCGTAGGGGATATTGAATCGCTGCCCTATATTGAGGCGGTTAGGCAGTTCAGATGGGAAAAAGGTTCTGGAAACTCCTTAGTTATTCATTTAACCTTAATTCCGTTTTTAGCCGCTGCCGGCGAATTGAAAACCAAACCTACACAACACTCGGTAAAAATGTTATTAGAGTATGGTATACAGCCGGATATACTGGTTTGTCGTACCGAACATCACCTTACTCCCGACATCAGAAAAAAAATAGCTTTATTTTGTAACGTAGGAGTGGGTGCGGTTGTCGAATCAATAGATGCGTCAACCATATACGATGTGCCTTTGCTGATGTTAAAAGAGCATTTGGATAAAACGGTATTAGCCAAATTGAAACTGCCCCATAAAAATGAGCCGGATCTGGAAAGTTGGAAAGACTTTTTGGGCCGCTTAAAAAATCCTACATCCGAAGTTAGAATTGGGCTGGTGGGTAAATATGTGGAACTGCCGGATGCCTATAAATCAATTATTGAATCATTTATACACGCGGGGGCTAAAAACGAGTGTAAGGTAAAGGTAGAATATATCCCGTCAGAACATTTAACACCGGCTAACGCGGTAGACAGATTGCAGGGTTTGCATGGCGTTTTAGTGGCGCCGGGTTTTGGCGAGCGTGGTTTTGAAGGTAAAATAGAAGCGATACGTTATGTACGCGAAAATAATATACCGTTTTTTGGTATTTGCTTAGGTATGCAATGCGCTGTAGTTGAGTTTGGCCGTAATGTGTTGGGTTTAACACATGCCAGCAGTACCGAAATGAACCCCGATACCGCTTACCCGGTTATCGCGATGATGGAGGAGCAGAAAAAGGTGGTTAATAAAGGCGGTACTATGCGTTTAGGTGCCTATGCCTGCGATTTGAAAAAGGGCAGTAAAGCGGCCGCTATTTATGGCAAAACCCGTATTTCCGAGCGTCACAGGCACCGTTATGAATTTAATAATGATTATTTAAAACAGTATGAAGAGGCCGGGCTTATGCCATCGGGCTTTAATCCTGAAAATAACCTGGTGGAGATAGTAGAGTTGAAAAATCATCCGTTTTTTGTGGGGGCGCAGTTCCACCCTGAATTAAAATCAACAGTTGCAAATCCGCATCCACTTTTTATTAACTTTGTCGCCGCTTCGCTGGCTTATGCCCGCAAAAAATAGTAATTGTACGATACTTTAGATAATGGATAAAAATACGTTTACAGGATTATTCCTGATTATGCTCATCATAGCCGGCTCGGTTTATTTTTTAAAGCCGTCTACTGCTGAGATACAAAAAGAAAGACTGCTGCAACATAACGACTCGTTAAAAAGGGCGGGCATAATACCTCCTGCTGAAAATACGGCTAAAGCCGATACCGCAAAGGTTACCAAAACTGTTGATTCTGCCGCTTTAAAAAGTCCGTTTGGCGCTACTTTAGCCGGTACAGAAAAATTCATCACGCTTGAAAATGATTCGGTTATTGTAAAATTGAGCACTAAAGGTGGCCGGGTTTACTCGGTTCAGCTTAAAAACTATAAAACGTTTGATAAAAAGCCGCTGATATTATTTGACGGCGATCAAAATAGCTTTGGATACACTTTTGCCGCCGGTAATACCGTAGTAAAAACCAATGATCGTTATTTTACGCCAAGCGCCGAAACTTTAAAAGTTACCGGTAAAGATTCCAGCTCTATCACCATGCGTTTAAGCTATAGCGCAACGCAGTATGTTGATTATATCTACACCTTAAAGGGCGACGGCTATAAAGTTGGCCTGATCATTAAACCAACCGGATTGGAAAATGTATTAACCAATACCAATTCCATTGATTTAGATTGGGCCGCCGATGTGCGCAAACAGGAAATGAGTATGCCGCCAGAGCGCCAGTACTCTACCATTTGGTATAACAAGATTGATGACGGCGTAGATTACCTGAGTGAAACAAAGGATGATCAAAAAGAAATAAGTGATAAAAAAACGCAGTGGGTATCATTCAAGGCGCATTTCTTTTCAAATGTGCTGATCAGCAAAAACGGATTTAGCAAAGTTAACTTAACCGTAAGTACTGATACTGCTGATCACCAGGATATTAAGCAAATGAAGGCTAACCTGGTACTGGCTAAAGATGCAGATGGTACTTTCCCGATGGAATTTTATTTCGGCCCTAACCGCTATTCTACCTTAAAGGCTTATGGATATGATTTGCAAAAGCAGATCAATATGGGCTGGGGGCCGTTAAAATATATTAATCGTTTCGCGGTGTTGCCTGTATTTAACTTTTTACAGCAATTTAACTGGAACTATGGTTTAATTATCCTGGCCCTTACCATTATTTTGAAACTGGTATTATCGCCGCTTACTTACAAGTCGTACTTATCTATGGCTAAGATGAGGGTTTTAAAGCCGGAAATGGATGAGATCAAAGGTAAAGTAGGCGAAGATAACCCTACCTTATTACAACAGGAATATTTAAAACTTTACAAAAAAGCAGGGGTGAACCCATTAGGCGGGTGTTTACCATTGCTGATACAAATGCCGATAGTAATTGCTTTCTTCCGTTTTTTCCCAAGCTTATTTGAGCTGCGCGGACAAAGCTTTTTATGGATGCATGACCTTTCGACTTATGATTCTATCTGGAACTTTGGCGTTACGCTTCCATTTATAGGCGATCATTTAAGCTTAATGTGCCTGTTGATGACGGTTTCTACCCTGATATACACCTACTTTAATAACCAGATCTCGGGCGTAAGCGGGCAGATGAAATATGTAGGCTATATTACGCCTATCATTTTCTTAGGCGCGTTAAACGGTTATCCGGCAGGTTTGAACTATTATTACTTTTTGGCCAATATGTTAACCTTTTTACAGCAATACATTATCCGCTTAATGGTTGATGATAAAAAGATACATGCCCAGATACAGGAAAATAAAAAGAAACCTGTTGATGATAAAAAGAAAAAATCAGGCTTTGCTGCTAAAATGGAAGAAATGATGCGTCAGCAACAACAAGTACAGGCGAAGAAAAAGTAGTGATTGGAGATTAGTTGATCAGAGATTAATCCTATCTATTATTGTTAGACCATGAACAGAATGTTTCATGGTCTTTCTTTTTAAAGTTTATGTGATTTCGAGCGATAGCGAGAAATCTTAAACGCACACAAAGTCTACCATACATGTCGCAAAAGTTTTCTCGCTAACGCTCGAAATGATAAGCAGATTAATTATCGCTAACTAAAATAATTAGCAAAACTTTTTTACATTTACATCCATGTATGCAATTGTTGATATTGAAACTACGGGTGGGCATGCCAGTGCCAATGGCATTACAGAAATTGCTATTTGCATACATGATGGTAAGGAAGTAGTTAAACGCTATTCAACCCTTGTTAATCCGCATAGAGAGATACCCATTTACATACAGGCGTTAACAGGTATCAGTAATGATATGGTTGCTGGTGCGCCATCTTTTGGGCAAGTGGCCCATGAAATTTACCAATTGCTTAACGGGCAGATATTTGTAGCGCATAATGTAAATTTTGATTATTCATTTGTGCGCTATCATCTGGGTATGGCCGGGTATGAGCTGCAAAGCAATAAGCTGTGTACCGTAAGATTGGGACGTAAAATATTGCCGGGCCTGCCATCTTACAGCCTGGGTAAATTATGCAGGCATTTAGGTATTGAAAATGAAAGCCGCCACAGGGCAGCAGGCGATGCGAATGCTACGGCCATATTATTTAGCCTGCTATTGCAAAACGATACCCAAAATCATATTAAGGCCGCACTGAAGCAAAACTCGAAAGAGCAGATATTACCGCCCAATTTATCAAAAACAGTTATTCAGCAATTGCCGCAAACCCCAGGTATATATTATTTTCATGATGCCAAGGGGAAAGTGATCTATGTAGGCAAAGCCAAGAATATTAAAAAACGGGTGTGCAGCCATTTTACAGGTAATAACCCCGGTTTGCAGCGGCAGGAGTTTCTGCGCAACATTCATCAGATCACCCATCAGGTATGCGGGACCGAATTGATTGCTTTTGTATTAGAAGCCGTTGAAATAAAACGCCTTTGGCCAAAATATAATCGCTCGTTAAAAAGGTTTGAACATGCTTACGGGCTTTATTTGTTTGAAGATCAGCGCGGCTATTTGCGTTTGGCGGTTGACAAACATCGCAAAAGCCACCAAACCGTTTATACTTGCAATACTTTACTGGAAGGATACGCCTTACTTAACCGTTTGATAGAAACTTTCGGCCTTTGCCCTAAGTTATGTTTTGTGCAAAATAACAGCCAGCCTTGTGTAAATGGTGCAGGGGCCGATTGTGCCTGTACCGGGCATTTAACTGTAAATGCTTATAACCAAAAGGTAAACTATGCGCTGGATGAATTAAAAGACGCCTTGCCTACTTTTGCTATCCGTGATGAGGGCCGTACCCGCGATGAGCATAGCTGTATCCTGATTGAAAAAGGACAATTTTATGGCATGGGGTATATTGCGGGTGACGCAGAGGCCGACAACCTGCATCAGCTAAAAAATTACTTAACACCTTATCCGGGAAACGATTATATCAAAACCATGGTGACTAATTATGCTGCGCGCTATCCGCATCGCAAAGTATTATTTGCATAATTGTTTTTTCGTAATCGATTACATTTTGTAATTTGCCTGTCTTTAAAACCATTATTAAAACTACTAAAATCTAAGAAAATCATGTCAGGAAAATTAACCGGAAAAGTTGCAATTATAACCGGCGCAAGCGCAGGTATAGGCAAAGCAAGTGCATTAGCTTTAGCAGCCGAAGGAGCACACATTATACTAACTGCACGCAGGGCTGAAAGACTGCATGAACTGGTAGAAGAAATTAAAAAATTAGGATCAGATGCGACCGTGGTTGTTGGTGATGCGCGTGAAGAAGCTACCGCTTTAGCAACCGTTAAAGCAGCTTTGGGCGTTACCGGAAAGATCGACATCCTGCTAAACAATACCGGTATGGGGATTTACAAAAATTTAGCTGATACCAGCCTGGAAGAATATGATACCATGATGGATACCAATATGCGTTCGGGCTTCCTGTTTACCCGTCACGTGGTTCCTGAAATGATCAAACAAAAAAGCGGTACCATATTAATGCTGTCATCAATGGCGGGCGTTTATGGCTTTGCAGGCGAGGCGGTTTATTGTTCAACTAAATTTGCACAGGTAGGCTTTGCTCAGGCTCTGGATAGAGAATTAAGACCGCACGGTATTAAAGTAGGCGCTATTTGCCCCGGCGGTGTAAAAACCGAATTTGCAATCGGCACCGGCCGTACACAGGAAGGCGTAGATCAGTCTGAAATGCTGGAAGCATCTGACGTAGCGGGGGCTGTTTTATTAGCTTGTACGCAATCTCCGGGTTCAAGAATTATTGAAATACAAATGCGTACCATGGCAGAAGGTTTAGCCTAAGCTATTAATTAACAAGACTTACGAAGTTTAAAAAACTTCGTAAGTCTATGATTGACTCTATATTATCCCGGCTTTTTCCAGCTCCATCTGCATTTGCTGCTGAATGCTTAATGCTTCGGCGCGGGCAGCATCGGCAAAATCTTCACCGTTACCTGCATAGATGATAGAACGGGATGCGTTTACAATTAGACCGCAATCTTTATTCATTCCATACTGGCAAACTTCCTGTAAATTTCCACCTTGCGCACCAACTCCGGGTACCAGTAAAAAGTTATCGGGCGCAAATTTACGTATATTGGTAAACTCGGTGCTTTTAGTAGCGCCCACTACATACATAATACGATCTGCACCCGCCCATGTATTTGCTTTCTTAATTACGGCTTCGTATAAAAAGCCTTCGTTGGTGGTTAAGTATTGAAAATCTTTACTCCCTGCTGATGATGTAAGCGCCAAAATGATGACCCATTTATCCTGATAAGCCAGGTAAGGGGTTACACTATCATTACCCATATAGGGCGTAATGGTTATGGCATCAAAGCTCATACCTGATGATGCTTCATCAAAAAATGCTTTGGCATATTTATCAGACGTGTTGCCAATGTCGCCGCGCTTGGCATCAATAATGTTCAGGCAATCTTTAGGTAAATATTGCCAGGTAGCTATTAAGCTTTGCAATCCTTTTACACCGCGGCTCTCATAAAAAGCGGCATTAGGTTTATAAGACACACACAGGTCTTTAGTGGCATCAATAATGCGTTTGTTAAATTCAAAAACAGGGTCGGGGTAGGTTTTTAAAAACTCGGGTATCTTATCTATATCTGTATCTAAGCCTACGCATAAAAATGATTTTTTCTGTTTGATCTGATCTGTTAATTGTTGGCGGGATACCATAAGATGGGACAGTTATTTATACAATGGCCCAAAAAAACTAAAAAATAGTTTAAGTGTTGACTAATAAAAGATATTTTTTTTAAATTTTGTTTTTTTAAATTAATTGAGTACAATTG
>DASWOZ010000038.1:0-1965 GCA_036398535.1 Mucilaginibacter sp.
CAAATCAAGTCCGCTGGCGTCTTCTAATGCTAAACGCAATTGCTGTGCTTCGCCGGTTTTAAACGCGTTAGTTTTTAAGTAGCTACTTAACCCTTTAAAAAATGCAGCATCACCTAAATAATTGCGCAGCATATTTAATATGCGCCCTCCTTTTTGGTAAGTAACCAGGTCAAACACGTCTTCCTTATCATCATAATAAAAACGTACCAGGTCCTTCGTTTTATTTTCCGGATTACTTAAATAACTAACCAACGCCGTATAACTATGTGCATCAGCTTCGTCCTTACCATATTTATGTTCGGCCCAAAGCATTTCGCTAAAATCAGCAAATGATTCATTTACGGTTAAGTTGCTCCAGCTTTCGGTAGTTACATAATCACCAAACCATTGGTGAAATAATTCATGCGCTATAGTGCTTCTTCCCGCATCATAATAACTATCTATTAACTCACGATGAGTGCCTTGCACGTACTCGCCATGCAGGGTAGCGGTGGTATTTTCCATCGCTCCGCTTACATAATCACGCACTACTATCTGTGCATATTTATTCCATGGATAATCAACCCCCAAAGTTTTTGAATAAAACTCCATCAACTCAGGTGTCATCCCAAATATCTCTTTAGCATACGGCGCATATTTAGGTTCCAAATAATAATCTACAGGCTTGTTTCGCCACTTATCATGGTAGACCTTAAAATCACCCACAGCCATCATAAACAGGTAGGGCGAGTGCGGCAGCTCCATTTTCCAGGTATCGGTGCGTGTGCCATCCGCATTGTTTTTTTGCGAGGCCAGGCGCCCGTTGGATAAGGTAACATACTTCGCCGGAACGGTCATGCTAATTTCGTCGGTAGTTTTTTGTTCAGACTTATCAATGGTAGGGAACCATGCAGACGAGCTTTCGGTTTCTCCTTGCGTCCATATTTGTGTAGGCTTATCTTTTTCCGTACCATCCGGATTAATGAAATATAAGCCTTTAGCGTCATTAATGGCAGCGCTGCCTTTTACTTTAAGCTCATTGGGCTTGCTGGTGTAATCAATATAAATGGTATAGCTTTCGCTATTATGGTAAACTTTATCCAGGTGGATAGCCAATGTAAGGCTATCATAACTGAATTTTAACGGTACATTTTTACCGTTTTTTACAATGGCAATGGTTTTAATATCCATGCCTTTTGCATCCAGCCTTAGGGTATCAGTAGGATAAAAATGCGGTTTTAAAGTCACCCATTCCTTACCATACAGGTAGCGCTTTTTATAATCAAAGCGTACATCCAGCTTCGTATGGATCAGGTCGTTGATCTTAGGCGGTGTTTCTCTGTATATTTTTAGTAAAGGGTCATTTACAGGTATTGCTTGCTGGGCAATTGCCGGGGTAATTGCAACAACAAAAAGTGCTGCTAAAGCGAATGAAATTTTTTTCATAAAATAGTTATGTACACAGCTAAATTAAAAGTTTTTACTGACAATAGTAACTGGTATGTTACATTGAGAACTGTCATTATTTACAAAAAGCAGGCATACAAAACTAAAATTTCAATGGCCTAATAAACTATTTATTTTTATGTACCGTTATTGTGATTTATGGCTTTACCGTTCATTAACAGCGTAATAAACCACAATTATGAAACCATTGTCTACCAAATCATTATCGTTCATCGTTATACTGGCTATATTATTTTTGAGTGCTTGCTCTAAAAAAAACACACCTGCGCCCAACACAGAAACCGGAACAGTTGTAATAAACGGGATAAATTATCCAACTATTACCATAGGCAGTCAAACATGGACAAGTACCAACTACTATGGTAGCGGCGGGTCGCTACCGGCATATAACGTACTATATGGTAACTATTACACTTTAGCACAGGCATCAGCAATTACTTTGCCGGCTGGCTGGCATATACCGAGCCGTGCAGATTATGATACATTGTTATCTAATTTTACCACCATCAAAAATAGCGC
>DASWOZ010000039.1:0-5640 GCA_036398535.1 Mucilaginibacter sp.
CCTGTTTATTAAAACCTTATTGCGTTCATATGGCGGGGCATTTGAAAACTATGTGCGTTTAAGAGAATTTGACATAGCACGGCGTACAAACATGAGTGTACAGCAGGTGATAGAGGGCTTAAAGCAATTACAAGCGTACAATATACTATCTTATTTCCCCCAAAATGATAATCCGCAGGTTACCTATATAAAGCCACGGCAGCATGCCAATAATGTTTATATAAATAAAGTATATATTGAACAGCGCAAAGGCACTTATCTCAGAAAGATGGAGGCGGTTTTTGCCTATGCGGTACATAAAAAATGCCGCAGCCAAATGCTGTTAGCTTATTTTGACGAACCCAATGCCGGCAAATGCGGTATTTGCGACGTTTGCCTTGATGAAAAACGCCGTAATAACGCTGCAGAAATAGGTGATACCATTATCAACGAGATTGTAGAAGCGTTAAGTATCGCACCATCCGACATAGGGGCATTAATATCTTCGATCAAAACCGGTGTCGAAAAAGAAAAGATCAATACCATTCGCTTATTGCTGGATGCAGGTAAAATTAAGTTTAACGGCGAAAAATATTACCTGTAGGCCATAAGTCGCCCTCAAAACACCAAGTCAGTTTCTTCTGCTTATTTTTTTCTTGCCGGTTTCGTCGGGCGAATATGGGCGTTTATCGGCAAAAAACATCATTGTGTATATTTTACACTATCTATCTGTAACCTTTTTCAATCTATCGTGTCTTATGGATGTATTTAAAAATAATATAAAACACAAATAATTGAAAATCAAATAATAATATAATGAAAAAAATAATTTTTACCCTAACCACTATAGTAGCTGTAGTAATTGGAACCGCAAATTTTACATATGCAACTGATAAAAATATCACGCAAACTACTTTAACTAACGTAGGTAACATTAACAAAATTGAAGTACATGGCAACGTTGAGGTTTATGTTTCAAACGGTGTTAAAGACGCAGTAACCGTAAATAACAATTATTATGCAGAAAGTGCATTTGTACAGGATGTTGATGGTGTTTTACGTATCGCATCTTACAAAGCCGAAAAATTGATCGTGTTTGTTACCGCGAGTGACCTGCGCACAATAGCCGCTTATGATAACGCGACTGTAAAATCAGATGGTAAGCTGTCTTTGATCAGCCTTGATGTAAATTTATACAATAATGCTTATGCAGGTTTAAAGTTAGACAACTATACAGCTAACATTACAGTAAATGATCAGGCCAAAGCAGACCTGTCTGGTAACATAACAGAATATAACCTTACTTACAGTGTTGGATCATCTGTTAACCGTACACTGCTGGTAGCAGATAATGCTACAGAAAATAAAGTAACGCCCAAGGTTGAGTTAAAACAAAAACACATTAGCGACGATATAGCGGTTCTTTAATATTCTCCATCTCCATCATATATTTTAAAGAGCTATTGGCCAGTTGGTTAATAGCTCTTTTTTTATGTAACTTTATTTACTAATTGGTAGTCTAATACAAAACAATCACAAAACATTTATAGTCACCAATTATCAGCAAGATGAAAAAAACACTTTTAAATTTCATAATATTAATTTCAGGAATTTCGCTTTTTGCCTTATCTTCATGCAGGTTTGCCTGTGTTCGTGGTAATGGAAATTCAATTACTGAAACCAGGCAGGTAAGCGATTTTAATATGATCGATATATCCGGCGACTTTAAAGTGAATATTAAACAGGATAGCACAGCATCACCATCCTTAACCATTGATGCAGATGATAATTTATTAAAATATATCAAAACATCAGTTAGTAGTGGCAAGCTGCGTATTTACATCAGGAAAAATATATGCAACAGCGGTCGAATGACTGTAAATGTAAACATGCGCAATATAACAGATGTAGCCGCATCCGGCGCGGTTGAAATAAACTCAGTTGGAAAGATCCTGACTAAGGATATACATTTTAATTTGACTGGTGCTACAAAACTCACCATGGATCTGAACGCTGCTAATGTGCATACAGAGGGTAGCGGAGCCACCAAAATCAATTTAACCGGCCAAGCCAGCTCGCATCATGTAGAATTGACCGGAGCAGGTAGAGTGAATGCCTTTGATTTTGTAGTAGGCGATTACAATATTGAAAATTCAGGGGCAAGCAAATGCCAGATCAATGTATTAAATTCATTAAATGTACACACCAGCGGTGCGTCAAAAATACAATACCGCGGAAATCCTAAAACAATAAATAACGACAAATCAGGCGCCTCGTCTATTGAGAAGGTGGACTGATAAAAGAATTAACAAACGTATAACCTAATCCATTTTATTACAATTTTACAATGAAAAAGCTGACTAAGGCCTTAGCTATTATAATTATCTGCATAATTTTAATAGTTATTACAGCGGTGGCTTATATTACACTGGCACTGCCAAATGTGGGTAAACCGCAAGATCTTAAAATAGTAGCCACGCCTCAAAGAATTGCACGGGGGAAATATCTGGCCATACATGTTTCGGCCTGTTTGGATTGCCATTCTCCACATGACTGGACAAAATTTGGTGGCCCTATTGATACCGCACTTTTAGGCGCAGGCGGACAAAAGTTTGATGCAGGCGTTGGTTTTCCGGGCGACGTTGTTGTACCTAATATTACACCGCATCACTTGGGTGTTTGGTCTGATGGCGAAATTTTCAGGGCTATAACCACCGGGGTTAAAAAAGATGGCTCGGCAATATTTCCTTTAATGCCATGGCCATATTATGCTAAAATGGATAGGGAAGATGTGTATTCAATTATAGCCTATTTGCGCACACTTAAACCGTTGGATGCCGAACATCCGAAAGCAAGACTTGATTTCCCGCTTAATATACTGGTACATACCATGCCTCAGAAAGCAACCTTAGGCGTTAAACCACCACTAACCGATACGGTTAGATATGGGGAATACCTGGTACAATCTGCAGCATGTAAAGATTGCCATTCAAAAGACGAGCAAGGTAAGGTAATTGCAGGCCTTGAGTTTGCAGGTGGTAAAGAATATACAGTGAACGGTAACACGTTAAGATCGGCAAATATTACGCCCGATGTAGAAACCGGTATAGGAAAATGGAGCAAGGCTGCGTTTATTGCCCGTATGAAAGTGTTTAGTGATGAAACCCAGGCGGCGGCTATAAAAAGCCGCAATGATTTTCAAACCATTATGCCCTGGTGGGAATATAGCGGATTAAGCGATGATGATTTAGGAGCCATGTATGCTTACCTTAAAACAGTTAAGCCGGTAAAAAATCAGGTGGTAAAATTCCAGGTAAAATAATATTACATTCCGGTTAGCTAAAAGCAAAGGGCTTTAGGCAGCAAGGAAGTCGCTTTTAAATTCCTTTGCCCTCTTTACGCGCAGCGCAGAGAGGGGGGGGAGCGAAGCAAGGACCGGGTGAGTCCTGATGAAGCGATATTACTGCTAATGCACAAGCACCGACCTTTTCTTCGCCTTCAGCAGAAAGCGGGCAAAACTGCTGATTTATTTTAAAGCGATTCCGTTGGCCGATAACCATATTTTTAAAAAATATTAATACCTTTGCGCCTCTAAAATCGCCTGATGGCGGTATAATTAAGTTTTTAATTACCCGAATAAAGAATATGAATATTTCAAAAGAAAATATCGATAGCCTAAACGCAGTTGTAACCATTAATATGAAGCCTGAAGACTATCAGCCGCGTGTTGATAAGGCGATTAAGGAGCATGCAAAGAAGGCTAAGATTCCCGGTTTCCGCCCGGGGATGGTGCCTGCAGCGCATATCAAAAAAATGTATGGTAAAAGCATTTTGGTTGATGAGGTTAACAACTTGTTATCTGATACTTTAAATAATTATTTAACCGAGCAGAAACTGGAAGTTTTAGGCCAGCCATTGCCTAAGGTTGATGATAAAAAAGAATACAACTGGGATTTTGCTGATGATTTTGAGTTTAACTACGAAGTTGGTTTAGCTCCTGATTTTTCAATTGATTTTTCATCAAAGGATAAGATAACCCAATATGATATTAAGGTTGATGATGAAACATTAGCCGCACGCGTTAAAAATATTCGCCGTAGCTATGGCAAAATGACAAATCCTGACGTATCGGCAGATGATGACGTGCTTTATGCAGAATTAACTCAACTTTCTCCGGATGGTTCTGTTTTTGAGGATGGGATAAGCAATACAACATCAGTTAGGTTAGACCAGGTAAAAGATGAAGCCATTAAAGCATCATTAATAGGTTTAAAAAAGGATGATGAAGTAACGCTGGATATTCAGAAAACATTTGGTAACGAAGCGGCAAAGGTTGCAGCTATATTAAATATTGACGAAGAAACAGCGGCTGATTTAAAATCAAACTTCCGTTTAAAGGTTAAAAACATTAACCGTTTAGAAGAAGGTGATTTAAACCAGGAGTTCTTTGACAAATTGTTTGGTGAAGGTGTAGTAACCGACGAAGCGGGTTTCATGGCCAAGATCACAGAAGAGATTGAAACTATGATGAATCAGGATGCCGAACGCAAATTGCAAAACGACATCTACAATTATAGTATAGAAAAAGTTCAGTTTGAACTGCCTGATGAATTTTTGAAACGCTGGTTAAAAGCTACTAATGAGAAACTGACCGAAGAAGAATTGAAAGGTGGCTATAAGGATTTTGCTCAAAACCTGAAATGGACTTTGATCGAGAACAAAATATTGAAAGATAACAATATCGAGATCAAGTACGATGAGGTATTTGCTGCGGCAAAACAAAGTTTAGATCAGCAGTTCAGGATGTATAGCCCACAGCCAATAGCCGAAGAGCAATTGGCGCAATACGCGGTACAATACTTACAAAACAAAGAAAACGCTAATAAGGTATTTGATGAAGTGAAAGCACTTAAATCAATTGATTACATTAAGAGTGTAGTTACTTTAGATAAAAAGGATATTTTTTATAACGACTTTAAAGAATTAGTAAAATAATTAAAGTTTAAAATATTTTTGTCGAAGGCATCTACCTATGGGAAGATGCCTTTTTTTGCTCTATATGTCATTGCGAGCGAGGAGCGAACGAAGCAATGACATGCAGGATGATAAGTCACCAAATTTTACTTTTCACAAACTTTATATTAAAATTAATATTCAACTAAAAACTATATTTATCGCGATTAACCATCGCTTACAACCATTAAAATAACACAACACATGAGCAATATTGATAAAAACGAATTCAGAAAATATGCTGTTAAGCATCACCGTATTAACGGCCTTAACGTAGATAAATTTATAGCCGGAGTTGAAAGAAGCTCAATTCCGATGGGTATTGCAGGTGCAACCGGCATTACCGGTATGACACCTTATATTATTGAGGAACGCCAGCTAAACGTAGCTCAAATGGACGTTTTCTCGCGTTTAATGATGGATCGTATCATCTTTTTAGGCGATGCCATATATGAAGGTATAGCCAATATTATCCAGGCGCAATTGCTGTTTTTGCAATCAGCAGATAGTAAGCGCGATATTCAGATCTATATTAACTCGCCGGGTGGTTCAGTATATGCCGGTTTAGGTATCTATGACACCATGCAGTTTATATCAAATGATGTAGCTACCATTTGTACAGGTATGGCCGCTTCAATGGCTGCCGTA
>DASWOZ010000040.1:0-5712 GCA_036398535.1 Mucilaginibacter sp.
AAATGCTAAAAAATCTTGCACTGTCGGGTAAAACAGGCATTACTGTAATAATTGGAATAGTGACTTTACTGGTTGGTGCAAGCAGCATGTTTATTGAAATACAAGATTCATTAAACATTATTTGGCGGGTTAAGGCTAAGCCTAAAAAAGGATGGGTAAAGCTGCTTCAAAACAGGTTTCTTTCATTTTCACTGATCATCAGCCTGGGGTTTTTATTGCTGGTATCATTAGTGATCAGCCTGCTTATGAATGCGCTGAGTCAAAAGATCATCCATTTTTTACCCGCGATAACCGGGCTGTTAATAAAAGGAATTAATTTAGGCATTACACTTATTGTAATATCTGTTTTATTTGGAATTATATTTAAGTTTTTACCCGATGTGAAAATAAAATGGCGCGATGTACGGTCGGGAGCTATTTTTACCACTTTACTGTTTATGCTGGGCCAGTATGTTATTAATTTATATATTCAATACACTGCGCAAAGCTCAACTTACGGCGCTGCCGGGTCAATTATAGTGATACTTTTGTGGATCTATTATACATCGGCTATACTATACATAGGTGCTGAGTTTACGCAGGTATATGCCGAAGCCATTGGCAGCCGCATAGAGCCGGCTGAATATGCGGTATATATACAACAAACCGAGGTAGAAAGTGATGTTAAAAGCCTGCCCGCGCAAAATCCTAATATTAAGGGGCAACTTGCTAAAGAGTGATCCTTTAGGTCGTATTTCATTAAAAATCAGAATGTAATACATAAATCGGTGGTTAAATTATTGTTATTTTTAAATTAATCTATTAAATTTAACACTCTCTTTAAACCAATTATGTTATCAGGGCCATTTAGCGGTAAATGCAGAAGGGCTATTTTGTTTTTCTGTTTATTTTTTTGCTGGTGCGTTACAGCAAAGGCGCAATATTTTAGCCTTGACAGTAATCGTAAGCGGGTAATAATGCCATTTCTTTTTATACGAAACCTGGTAGTTATAAAGTTAAAAATTAATAACCACGGCCCCTATAACTTTATATTAGATACCGGTGTTGGCCAAATGCTGATTACCGAACCATCTTTAATTGATTCTTTAGAAGTTTATACCCAACGCCCCATAACAATAACCGGTTTTGGTGCAGGCGAAAATTATGATGCTTATTTAACCGCGCCGCTAAAGGTTGATATAAAAGGATTAGTAAGCCATAATGTATCGGCCGCTATATTAAACAAAGATCTTCTTGGCCTTTCGGGTTACGCCGGGATGCATATACATGGCTTATTGGGATATGAGTTTTTTAACCAGTTAGCGGTTAAAGTTGATTTTGAAGATACTGTAATAACCGTTTGCCGGCCCAAAAATATTTCGCCGTTTAAAAAGGGTGTAAAAATACCCATGAGCATTGAGCAAAACCGGCCATATATTGAAACCAATGTAACCTGTGACGATGGAACGGAAAGCAGGAGCAAATTAATTGTAGACCTGGGCGCGGGGCACGCAATTTCATTAGAACATATTGAGGAAAAGGGTGACTTTTCTGGAAAAGTTATTGCCGGTAACCTGGGTGTCGGGCTAAAAGGATTAATAAGCGGCTACCTGGGGCGTGTTAAAGCAGTTGATCTTGGTAAATATAAGCTTACAAATTTAATAGCTTCTTATCCTGAAGATAATTTCACAAAATCCTTATTGGTGTTTCGTGATGGTAATATGGGCGTGGATCTGCTTAAAAGGTTTACCTTGATTTTTGACTATTCGGGAGGAGCCCTGTATTTAAAATCAAACACTAAGTATCATGATCCATTTGAACATGATATGAGTGGATTAGAGTATTATGCCACAGGTAATGATTATCGGCACATAATAATTGACCGGGTAGAACCAGGATCGGCGGGTGAAATAGCGGGATTAGAGAAGAATTACGAAATAACGGCTATAAACTTCAAATCGGTAGAATATATGACATTGGAGCAAATAGACGCACTTTTTAAATCAAGAGATAACCGTACAATTTTGGTTGAGTTTTATCATGATAAAAAGTATGACAGAACTGTTTTAATGCTTAAACGCAGAATTTGATTATTTAAGCTGGCTGATGTTTTCAAAAAAAGCAGTTTGCAGGTCTAAAAGCGATTTTACATTTATCTTTTCGCCATAAGCATCAAAACATAAAAATTTTGAAGTGTTATGATCCCCCTCTTTTTCTTTTTCAATAAAATTAAAGGTTTCAAAGAAATAATGATTGGTTGTTATATTATTTTTTCTGTCGGTTTGACTATTATTTAACCTGAATCCGAAATTATCAATCCAATTATGGACTTTTGAATGAAGCGTTGTTTTCATAAAGTTAATGTTTTATAATCTTTACGAAAAATTATGCCAAACCGTTAACTGTAATGTTATTTTTTCGCACAATTGTTGAAAATATGTGTTAATTAATTAAAATAATACAACCATATTCATAATATTAACGGCGCAGCGTCACTACAGGCGTTTGTAGTTATTTATTTACTTCCTAAAGTATTTTTTCGGCTATGTGTGAATATTAATAATTATATCCAATTGGCTGACAATTTGCATATTACTGGTTAATGCAATTATTATAACAAAAATATAGCACCATCATTATAGGATGGCCTTTTTTACACATTTTGTTAAAATATTTGCAATATTTTACAGCATTTTAAGCATATAATGTAACAATCGTAATATTTTAGGGGATTTTAAGCATATAATGTAACAATAATATGGTTATTAATAGTTTAGTGTAATATAAATTGAACATTTGTATCTTAATAATGTAGTTGTAAATGTTATTAGCCAGAACTCACATTAAAAGTTATGAAATATATATTTTTACCCCTGATTCTATTTTTTTTAACTATCACCCTTTCCCAGGCACAAACGGCCAGGGTTGTAACCGGTGTTGTTACAGATACCGCTAAGGTAACACAACCCGGCAGCAGTGTTCAGATCAAATCTGAACTTGGTGACAGCGTGTCTACTACCACAGATATGAATGGTAAGTTTACTTTTAACAATGTTAAAGGAATGAAAATTACCCTAAGTGTTCAATCTATAGGTTTTCAAGGTGTGATTAAACACTTTACCCTTACCAATGATCCAACTATTGTATTGCCCCCAATTGTTTTAAAAACAGATTCGAAAGAGCTGAAAACGGTAACCATTGTAGGTGTTAACCCTGTAAAATTAGCCGAGGATACGGTTTCTTATTCGGTAGCCGCTTATAAGGTACGTGACAATGCGCCCGTTGAGGATGTGTTAAAAAAGGTTCCGGGTGTGGATGTAGATGCCAACGGTAACGTTACCGCGCAGGGGCAAACCATTACTAAAGTACGTATTAATGGTAAAGATTTTATGGGTGGCGACGTACAGGCGGCCACCAAAAATTTACCTGCGGATATATTAGAAAGCATACAGGTAATTGATGATTACGGCGACCAGGCAAACTTAAGCGGTGTTAAAACAGGTACACCTAATAAAATATTAAACTTTACTATCCGCGCTGATAAAAACTATGGTTATTCATTAACGGCTACAGGCGGCGGCGGTGAAGATATGCTGCCAAGCCCCGAAGCAAATAATGGACGTTATTTAGGCTTGGTAAATGGATTTAACTTTAAAGGCGACAGGCAAATAACCCTTTTAGGTAATTTAAACAATACCAACGTAAACACGTTTAACTTCACCGGTGGTAATGGCGGCGGTGGAGGAGGTGGCGGCTTTGGCGGCGGCGGTAATGGCGGCGGCGGTGGTGGCCGTGGTAATGCGTTGCGTGGTAACAATGCGTCAAGCGGCGGATTAACCAGTACAGCAAATGGTATAACCAATGCGCGTTCAATTGGTACCAACTACCGTGATCAATGGGGTAAGCATATCTCAGTTTACGGCAGCTATAGTTTTTCAAATAATACTACTTATACCAATTCAACAACTTTACAAACAAATAACCTGGCAATACCAAGCTCAAGCAGCTCTGGCAGTCAGGAACATGATAATCCGGTTAACCACCGTTTTACCTTTAATCTTGAATGGCGCCCGGATACCAGCAACTATTTAAAAGTTACACCTACATTTACTTATGCAACAACCAATACTACAGATGCTGAAAATGTTACCTCAAGCAGGAATAATGTTTTAAACCAGGCTTATACCTCAAATTCAGTTAATACTTCGCAAACTCCAACTACGGGTTTAATTGCGTTATATAATCACCGGTTTCATAACAGGAATAACCTGAGCATTAATTTAAATGCCAGCATTTCAAGCGGCAATTCATTTGATAACCCGGTTTATAATTATACTGCAGGTGTACCTACAGCACCAATATACCAGGCCATTACTACCAATAATAAGACCTCCAGTTTTTCGGGTAACTTATCTTATCTGCAACACTTAGGAAGGGTTGACTATTTAGAGTTAAATTATACTTATAGCTATTCGTATACATCAAATGATAAAGAAACAGATACTTTGTCTACCGCAAATACATTGAATAACTATCCGCTTTTAAGTAATAATTTTAAATATACATTTACCACTAACAAAGTGGGCTTAAACTATCGTGTAGTTGAAAAGAAATATAACTTAACTGTAGGTGTGGGTGTACAGCCGTCTGTATTAGACGGAACTTCAATTACTACCGGTGCCATGACACATGTTAACGAGTTTAACTTTGTACCCGCAGCGAGATATGTATATAATTTTTCGCGTAACCAAACATTTAGTGCAAACTATAGCGGTACAAGTACACAACCAACCTTTAGCCAGTTGCAACCGGTTGTTGATTATTCAAACGCATTGTACCCGGTACAAGGTAATCCGGATTTAAAGCCATCTTTTTCAAACATGGTACAAATAAGGTATAACAACTTTGGCATTGCCAGCGGCAACATATTTTTCTTTAACGGTTCATATACCCAAACAGACAATCAGGTTGTAGCGAATACGATTACTTATCCTACTAAATTTACTAACGCTATATTAGCGGCACACCCGGAATTGCAAAGGTTGCAGAATACCAACTTAACACAATACCTTAATACCAGTGGTTATTATGCAGCCCAGGGACAGATTTTGTTTTCAAAACCATGGGAAGAACGCCGGTATACAGTAACCTTTACAGGCAATGTTAACTATGTAAATAATATTGGTTACTCAAGCAGTATTGATAGTAATAACGTAGCATCAGCAACGGTAAGAAATATTGCCAAAACATTAACGCTTACACCGGGTGCACGCTTTAGGGTTGATATAACAGATGTTATTGACGCGCAGGCATCGGCTAATTATGCTATTGCTAAAACTGATAACTCTGTAAACAGTGCATTGTATGATGCCAATACAGACATTCGTACCTTAACATTAGGATTAAACGGTAAACAATATATTTTAAAAGACTGGACCTTTAGCTATGATTATACCAAACAGCTAAACTACGGTTATGCAGCATCCGAGAAGGTAACTAACCCCAATATATTAAACTTGTATCTGGAGCGCAGGTTTCTTAAACAGAACAGGGCAACTATCCGTTTCTCGGTATTTGACGCGTTTAATCAAAACAATGGTTTCTCAACTACAACCAATGGTAGTATAGTAACACAAACCAATGTAAACAGACTTGGGCGTTATTATCTGGCAACCTTTACCCTAAGGCTTCAAAAATTTGCAGGCAGGGCGCCTACTCAAAATCCTGACAGGG
>DASWOZ010000041.1:0-4849 GCA_036398535.1 Mucilaginibacter sp.
GCAATAAAAAGGCATATTGCTATTTGTTAAGCCCGCCATTATCCACGCTAACCAACGAAGCCAGGAAACGGTTAAGCGCTATTGAGGAGTTTTCCGATCTGGGCAGTGGCTTTAACGTAGCCATGCGCGATCTGGACATCCGCGGAAGCGGCAACTTATTAGGTGCCGAACAAAGCGGTTTTATTGCCGAAATTGGCTTTGAAATGTATCATAAAATACTGGACGAGGCTATACAGGAACTAAAAGAGGATGAGTTTAAAGGCGTATTCCCCGATGATAAACCGCGCCAGTTTATCAGTTTTACCCAAATTGATACAGACCTGGAAATATTGATACCTAACGAATATGTAACCAGCTTATCCGAACGGTATAATTTATACGCCGAGCTTTCCAAACTGGAAAACGAAGCGCAGCTAAGCGCGTTTCAGCAGCAACTGCATGATCGCTTTGGCCCTATCCCACCACAGGTAGCCGACTTGTTAAACACTATGCGCCTGCAATGGTTAGGTAAAACCATTGGCTTCGAAAAAATTTCGCTTAAAAAAGGCGTGTTGCGCGGCTACTTCATAGCTAATCAGCAATCCAAATACTTTGAAACCGACCAGTTTAAAAATGTGCTTTCCTTTTTACAAATCAACCCTCGCCGTACCAATTTAAAAGAGGTTAAAAACACCTTACGCTTAAGTATTGATAGTGTGCAAACTATTGACGAAGCGGTAGAGTTATTGAGTGAGATAGCAGAGCCAGAAGAGGCTTAGTTTAGATATTTTACACCCTATTTTTTTATTGAACCCTCTTATAAATCCCCTTCAAATTTCTCCCCAGCTCCATATAATCCAGGCCGTAGCCTACTACAAACTCGTTTTCAATTTCAAAGGCAACATATTTTAGTTCATCAATTTCATTTTCTAATGCCTCGGGTTTTAACAATAGTGAGCATACCGTAATAGATGCCGGTTTGCGTACTTCCAGTTTAGCTAATAAATAATTCAGCGTATTCCCGGTATCTACAATGTCTTCTATTAATATCACATGGCGGTTTTCAATATTAACACGCAGGTCATGTTCATCATTAATTACCCGGGTGCTTTTTATACCGCCATGATAAGAAGACAGCTTGGTAAAAGCCACCTCACAGGGAATATTGATCTCTTTAACCAAATCTGCCAAAAACATAAAGCTACCATTGAGCACACCAACAAAAATGGGGGCTTGGTCAGCATATGCTGCATTTAGCTGTTGGGCTAATTCTTTTATCCTTTTTTCAATAGTATCGTAAGCTATCAGCGGCTCAAACTCAAGATCGGCAATTTTCATGCGTCTAATTTAGTATTTAAAGATAGACTAAAAACGATATTATTTATAAAAAGGTATACTATACGGTATATTGTTTCTTAGCCCGCCAAAGGCCACGTGGTCGGCGAGCGGAGCTAAGCCAGGAAGGGTAAACAAAGCGATATTACTGCTAATGCACAGGCGCTCCACCCCCTTTCAATAATTATCCGTTATCTTTGCCGCACATGATGGATTATCAGCTCTATACCTTATCCAATGGCATCCGGATAATGTACAAACATACACCATCACCAATTACGCATTGCTGTTTCTTGGTGAATGCCGGCTCGCGCGATGAGAGGGAGAACAAAGAAGGACTTGCTCATTTTATTGAGCACTTATTATTTAAGGAAACCGAAAGGCGCAGCACCAACCAAATACTCAACCGCCTGGAAATGGTAGGCGCTGACCTGAATGCTTATACCACTAAGGAATACACTTGCATCCATGCTTCCCTTTTAAAGCAACATTTAGAGCGTACCATTGATCTGTTTGAAGATATTATTTTCCACTCCACCTTCCCCGAAGAGGAAATGGAAAAGGAGCGCGGCGTGATACTCGATGAGATCGCATCTTACCTTGACCAACCCGAAGAAGCCATACAGGATGATTTTGAGGAACTGCTTTTTAAGGACCATCCTATCGGCAAAAACATATTGGGTACCCCCCAAACTGTTACGCAGTTAAACACCGCCGACATTAAGCAGTTTATCGCCGCCAATTACAACACCTCGCAAATGATATTTGCTGTATTTGGTGATTATGATCTTAAAAAAACAACCCGTTTGGCTGATAAATATTTCGGCAACATTCCGGCAAATAATGCGCAAAAGATCAGGCTATCACCCGGTAACCATATAGCCGGAAAGCATATTATTGGCAAAACTATTTCCCAAACGCACTGCATTATTGGCAACCGGGCATACCCATCTCCGCATCCGCATAAAAATGGCTTGCTGCTATTAAATAATTTACTGGGGGCCGGGGGCATGAGCAGTCGTCTAAACCTGGAAATTCGCGAAAAGCATGGCATAGCTTACACTATCGAGTCTAACTATACCTCACTTACCGATACCGGGATATTTTCCATTTATTTTGGTACAGATAGCGAAAAAGCAGATAAAGCCACGCGTTTGGTACATAAGGAACTGAAAAAATTGCGCGATAACAAATTAGGCACCTTGCAATTACATCAGGCAAAAACAAAATTTATCGGCCAGATAGCTTTAGCCGAAGAAAACCGCATGAGCCTGATTATATCTATGGCTAAAAGCCTGCTTGATTTTAATTACGTGGATACTTTAGCGCAAGTATTCGCAAAAATCAACGCTGTAACTGCCGGGCAATTGCTGGAGATAAGCAATGAAATATTTGACGATCAAAAGATGACCACCTTGCTGTTTGAGCCAAAGCAATAGGGGTTAAATATAATCTTGATTACCACCGGTTAATTTGGCTAAAGCCACATTCTTTTACTTTACCATAATAACATGCTATAATTCATTGCGTCACATTTATGAGGCGGATAAGAATAAAAGACATTAAGGGCTTTAGCCAAACACAACTTCCAATTGATTTGCATAGGAGTAGCTTTTAAACGAAAACATAAAATCGTACTTTTGTATCATGAAGTATCCTATAATCGCTTACGGAGATCCTGTATTAAAAAAGAAAGCCCCGTCCATTGAGCCGGACGAATATCCGCATATAAAAGAATTGGTTGAAAACATGTTTGAAACGATGTATGCTGCACGCGGTGTGGGTTTGGCAGCGCCGCAGGTAGGCATGTCTATGCGGTTATTTGTGGTTGACTGCTCGCCATTTGATGATGATGAGCCCGAATTAAAAAACTTCAAAAAGGCTTTTATAAACGTTTGCATTTTAGAAGAAACCGGCGAAGAGTGGGCCTTTAATGAAGGTTGTTTAAGCATCCCGGATATAAGAGAAGATGTTTACCGCAAATCAACCATTAAAATATCTTACTATGATGAAAACTGGAAACATCATGAAGAAACCTTCTCGGGATTAGCGGCCCGCGTTATACAACACGAATATGACCATATTGAAGGCAAGCTATTTACCGACAGGCTGAATCCTTTGCGCAAACGCCTGCTGGAAAAAAAACTGGCAGATATTTCAAAAGGTATTGTTGATGTTGATTATAAAATGAAATTCCCGGCAGCTAAAAAGGGCCGTTAATTATCTTCATCGCTGCTGGAGCGTTTTTTATCCCCTTCGCTAATTTGTTTAATTAAGCCTCCCCAGGCAAATGGGTTAAGCAAAGGGTTGGTAATGGAATGTGAATTTGATACGGCATTATGCATTTCCTGTCCTATTGGTTCTGTTCCGTCCCTCGGCAAGTAACGCGATTCGCTTAAGATGGAGGACATATTTAAATTTTTGCGTGCTATCTCTAACTCATCGGCAGCTACTTTCATTGCCAGAAAATCCTTCCTAAACTCATCTGTAGTAGCCCATGGGAACACCCTGAAAACAGGCAGATTAATAATGCGTGGTTTAAGCTTTACCTGTACTGTATAGCTTTTAGTAGTTACTTTTGAAGGGATAATAATAGTTACCGGTTCATAACCCACACAGGTAAATTTAATGGTATCCTGCTCATGTGCTACAAATGAAAAATAGCCTTCATAGTTAGATATATTAACCTGATTATGGTAAGATGCATTAGTAATGCTCACATAGGGAACGATTACCTTAACACTATCTGCATTGTGTATAATGCCGGAAAACTGCACCAATGGCTGCTCCTGCTTTTGTGCAAAAGCAGTTACTGTAATAAACAATAACAATATGCCAATTATATGCTTCATGTTGCCGGCTACCTGCCTTATCTACTTATTGTAAGTATAAATGGTTTTTAGTTTTTAAACAAAAATATACGATTGCAGCTATGCATCCTATTATTTAACAATACTTAACACTATCGCAAATTTTCCGGAAGTACGGCATTCGGATCATCAATATCCGTTAGGTTTATCGCCTCGATGCCTGTAATTTCAGGAACCGCTTTTTGTATAGCTTGCTCAATACCCGCTTTTAGGGTCATAATACTCATAGGGCATGAGCCGCATGACCCAAGCAATTTAAGCTTAACCACATTTTCAGGAGTAATTTCTTCAATAGAAACATTCCCGCCATCGGCCTCTAAATATGGACGGATGGTATTTAACGCTGCTTCCACCTGATCTAATAAACTCATTTTAACTAAATTATAAAGTAAAGTTATTAATTATTTATGTATTTAGTAAATAGTTGATTGGGTGAGCGGTTGATTGGGTTAAAATCCCTTATAAACAATCCTGCCTTAATCAACTTTTTAACTCAATTAACTACTTATTACAGCATCAGCCGCACCTGCATTACAAATAGCCACTTGCTGTGCTGCCCTGCGTGCCATTTCCATAAAGGCTATATTCATACCACTATCCTCATTCAGTACAATAGGCATGCCAGCATCACCCGAATCGCTTATTCCTTTTATTAACGGTATTTC
>DASWOZ010000042.1:0-13891 GCA_036398535.1 Mucilaginibacter sp.
TAGATAAGGCGGAGGATGACACAGAGATGGCTTTGAAAATAAATAAAACTGGGGTTGAAAATATAAGCCGCTTTTGTGCCGCATATCATTCAACCCTTGTGCATATATCAACTGATTTTGTATTTAAAGGCGATAAATCAACTCCGCGTACGGAAACGGATGAAACAGAGCCTATAAGTGTTTATGGGCAAACCAAATTGGATGGTGAGATGGTGGTTGAAGAGTTGCTAAGCCAATATTTTATTATTCGTACAGGCTGGTTGTATTCAGAATATGCGAATAATTTTGTTAAAACCATGCTAAAACTGGGGGCCGAAAGAGAGGAATTGAAAATTATAGCCGATCAAACCGGCACACCTACTTATGCTATTGATTTGGCTGTTTGTATAATGCAAATAATTAATAGTGGCAGTACAGCCTATGGTATTTACCACTATAGTAATGAGGGTATAACTTCATGGTATGATTTTGCAAAAGCAATTTTTGATATTTCAGGTACCGCGGTAAAAGCCATTCCGGTTAAAACATCAGAGTACGTCACTAAAGCTACACGCCCGGCGTATTCAGTAATGGATAAAACTAAAATTAAACAACAGTTTGGTATGGAGATACCTTATTGGAGAGACAGTTTAAAAATCTGCATTGGCAGGCTACAACAATAATATATATATGAAAGGAATTATTTTAGCAGGTGGCTCAGGCACCAGGTTATATCCTATTACCAGGGCAATAAGTAAACAATTAATGCCTATTTATGATAAGCCAATGATCTATTATCCGTTGTCGGTATTGATGCTGGCGGATATTAAAGATATTTTAATTATCACAACTCCTGAAGATAATGAAAGTTTTAAAAGGCTATTAGGTGATGGGAAAGACTTAGGTTGTAATTTTGAATATGCTATACAGGAAAAACCTAACGGATTAGCTCAGGCATTTGTAATAGGTGAAAAATTTATAGGAGGCGAAAAGGCAGCCTTGATACTGGGCGACAATATATTTTACGGAAGCGGTTTTAGTAATCTGATTCGTAGTTTTAATAATGTAGATGGTGCCGCAATTTTTGCATACCCGGTGGCTGATCCGGAAAGATATGGCGTGGTAGAATTTGACGGGAGTTTAAAAGCGTTATCTATCGAAGAAAAGCCTGCCCATCCAAAATCACACTTTGCAGTGCCGGGGTTGTATTTTTATGATAACCAGGTTATAGAAATTGCTAAGAATTTAAAACCGTCCCCGCGCGGCGAGTATGAAATTACCGATGTAAATAAATATTACTTAGAGCAGGGCACTTTACAGGTAGGCGTAATGGATAGGGGCACAGCATGGCTGGATACCGGGACATTTGACTCTTTAAATGATGCCAGTGAATTTGTAAGGGTAATTGAAAAACGCCAGGATACTAAAATTGGTTGTATTGAAGAGGTAGCCTACTTAATGGGTTTTATTGATAAACAACAATTAAAGGTAATTGCAGATAAGTATATTAAAAGTGGGTATGGTCAGTATTTGTTAAAGCTGATCAAGTAAAAAAGCCTGTAGTTTTTGCGGTAATTGCTCATTGGCCTCAAACCAGTGAATATCCTTGTCTTTCCTGAACCAGGTGAGTTGCCTTTTGGCAAACCGGCGGGTATTTTGTTTGATGGATTCAATTGCCGGCTTCAAGTCCGCTTTTTCATCCAGGTAATCAAACAATTCACTATACCCAACCGTATTTAGTGCATTCAAATGGCGGTAAGGCAAAAGAGATTCAACTTCTTTAACCAGGCCTTGCTGTACCATGTCATCTACTCTGCGATTAATACGCTCATATAAAATGGGTCTTGGCAGGTCTAAGCCAATCTTTATGATATTAAAAGAGCGATGATTAGCATTAGCTATACGATAAGATGAAAAGGGCTTGCCTGTGCCTTCAAATACTTCAAGCGCTCTTATTATACGTTGCGGGTTATGAATATCAACCTGCTCATAATATACAGGGTCCGCTAATTTCAATTTTTCCTGAAGATATGTTATACCCTTTTCACTAAACTCGTTATTTAGTTTTTCCCGTATTGCAGGGTCGGTATTGGGTATCTCATCAAAGCCTTCACAAATAGCCTTAATATATAAACCCGAGCCACCAACCAATATTACTATAGCCTTTGTTTTAAAAAGTTCATCCAGCAATGCCAGTCCCTGCTTTTCAAAATCGGCTACGGTGAATGACTCAGTTACAGAATGTGAATTGATAAAGTAATGTTGCGCGGCTGCTAATTCATCCACAGTTGGCTTGGCTGTACCTATAGACATTTCGCGGTAAAACTGCCGCGAATCTGCCGAAATAATTGCTGTATTAAAATGCCGGGCTAATTGAATAGCCATAGCCGTTTTTCCAATGGCGGTGGGGCCCGCAATTACAAGTAAGGTTTTATTTTTTAGTTTATGGCTCATAGGTAGTTCATGGCATTTAATAGGACTAAAATGGTTAATAGCTATGAACTATTAGCCATTAGCTATGAACCAGGCTACTAATAATCATCGTGTGATTTATGATCGTCCTCAAAGCCTTCATCATCAGAAAACTCATTGCCAAATTCATCTTCTTCCTCTTCACCTTCTTCTGATTTTTCTTCAGGCACTTCGCCTGTATCCGTTACTTCCGAAAAATCTTCGGCATCTTCCGGATTAAAGGCCATCTCATTCAGAAAATCAAAATCATCATCTGTAGGCGGCAATATGGTTGGGTTTGCACTATTTATAAACTGCCTTGGCGCCTCGCCGGTTGATTTTACTACCATTGGATAGGTAACTCCGGGCGTTTCATCCAGTATGATCTTCATCAGTTCTACATGAAAATCAAAAGGGCGGTCAAAATTAAATGTATAATAAAATTTTTGGTGCGGATCATCAATAAAGCTGCTGAGCTTTACTTTGTCCATTAATGACACACCACGGTCAATTCTCCGTTGGTTAGGCAGGTAAGTAATTTCCTCGCCTTTAATCCATTGGTCATTACTGATATAGAATGAAGATGAAAATTCGTGATTATAACCTGTTGATTGATGAATTGCCTTGTGAAGATCTTCAAAAGTTTGGTTAGATTTTATGTCGATCTCTCTGGTAACATCGTCATAATCTTCAAAGGTAACCCTAAACCTGTATAGTGCCATTTTGTTATAAGTAGATTTTTGTAAAAATAATGTTTTAATTTAATTTGTGTTTGCCACAACTTTTAAGCCAATTTCTTCGCCTTTTATAATTGTGTAGTTGATTGCAGCCTCGCGCGAGTTTGGTATTTCACCTTCCAGTATAGCTTCGCGTATTTGATTTTTAATAATACCCACTTCACGGCCCTCCTTTATGCCAAATAACTGCATAATGTCTGTTCCGGATATAGGCGGCTGCCAATTACGGATGCTATCGCGCTCTTCAACATCTTTTAATTTTTGTTGAACAGACTCAAAATTCTGGCGATATTTTTTAACCTTATACTCGTTTTTTGTAGTTATGTCTGCTTTACACAACAACATTAATCCTTCAATATCATCGCCCGCCTCGAATAACAATCTGCGCACTGCCGAATCTGTTACAATAGATTGCGACAAAACGATAGGCCGTAAGTGCAACAGCACCAACTTTTGTACCTGCTTCATTTTTTCATTAAGCGGTAATTTTAACTGCGCAAATATTTTAGGCACCATGCGCGCGCCGCGGTCTTCGTGCCCATGAAACGTCCAGCCATGCCCGGCTTCAAAGCGTTTGGTGGCAGGTTTGGCAATATCATGTAAAATGGCTGCCCAGCGTAACCAAAGGTCGTCGGTGGTTTCGCAAATATTATCTAAAACCTGCAGGGTATGATAAAAATTATCTTTATGGCCTTTACCATTAATAATATCTACGCCATACAGATCAGTCATCTGCGGGAATATTTTATGCAGCAAACCGGTATTAAACAGGTAATTAAACCCGATAGATGGTTTGGGCGATAATATGATTTTATTCAGTTCATCCGTAATGCGTTCCTGCGAAATAATACGGATCCGATCCACATTATTTTTTATGGCATTAACCGCGGTTTCATCAATTATAAAATTTAGTTGCGTGGCAAAACGGATAGCCCGCATCATGCGCAATGGGTCGTCTGAAAAAGTTTCAGCAGGGTTTAGGGGTGTCCTGATCAGTTTTTTCCCCAAGTCGTTGATCCCGTTAAACGGATCAAGCAGTTGCCCAAAAGTATCCGGATGCAGGGATATAGCTAAAGCATTAATAGTGAAATCCCTGCGTTTTTGATCGTCTTCTAAAGTACCGTCTTCCACAATAGGTTTGCGCGAATCTGAGCGATACGATTCTTTTCTGGCACCTACAAACTCAATTTCCAGATCCTGATATTTGAGAGATGCTGTGCCAAAATTTTTAAATACCGCAAGTTTTACCTTTAATTGAGCGGCCGCAGCTTCGGCAAAGGCAATACCATTGCCAATAACTACAATGTCAATATCCTTTGAAGGACGGTTCAGGAAAATATCGCGCACAAAACCGCCAATTGCATAAACCTGTAAATTTTGTTCGGCAGCAATTTTTGATAATACGGTAAATACACGATGTTTTAGATAATCCTTCATTATTTTGCAAAGCTAATCTTGATTACCGATTTTACTTCTTAATTTTTAATATTTATCGGCGTATAAACTCAAACCGTCCACCCGGTTCTATCCGCATAATGGTTGATGGATTTTTTATTTCCATGCTATGCTGGTCAATGTCCACTACATAATCCACGCCATTAATAATTTCGGCATCAATCTGTGAAAAGTATTGAGGTGATGGTTTGCCACTAATGTTGGCTGATGTAGATACCAATGGCTTGCGCATGCGCTGTATTAGTTGTTGACAAAATGGATGCGAGGTAACACGAATACCTATGCTGCCGTCGCTTGAGATTAATGCGGGCGAAATATTTTTAGCGCCGGGAATTATCAGGGTTAACGGGTTTTCGGCATATTGTATCAAATCATAAGCTATTTCGGGAACTTCCTGCACATAGCTTTGCAGCTTATTATCCGTATCCAGCAAAATGATCATGCTTTTAGCTTCATCACGTTGTTTTAGGCGATAGATCTTTTTAACTGCTTCGGTATTTGTAGCATCACAGCCAATACCCCATATGGTATCGGTAGGATAGAGGATAATACCGCCATCCTGTATAATTTTAAAAGCTTTGGTAACTTCGTCTTTAAGCATCTTTTAAATATAAGCTTAACGTGTTAATTATTTGCATGTCATCCAGCAACTCCATACACCTGGGGATGCCGTATAGTTTACAGGTATTGCGTACACAAGGCTCGCAAACTAACTGCCCTGCGCGTAATACAGTTAAGTTGTTTTTGTTATACGGAGCAGTATTATATTCGTTGCCCGCACCAAATAAGGCAATAACAGGGGTGCCCACGCTATTAGCCAAATGCGCCGGACCGGAATCGGTAGTTAGTAATACTTTAGCTCCGGCCATTAAATTAGCTAAGCCTGCTAAATCAGTTTTACCGGTATAATTTTGTAATCTGTTTTTATTTTCAGCCTGTATATAAACCAGCTCTACATGGACAGCGTCTTTTGGCGACCCTATAAATGCAAAGTTAGTTTCTTTAAAAGTATTGGTTAAGGTGTTGATGAGGCCAATGCCTTTATCTAACGGCATCCTGCGCGATTCGGCTTCCGAATTAAAGTTAACCAGCACCAGCTTATTAGGGTCGGTTTTGGTAGCGTTTAGCCTTACCTGTTTATCAGTAATGATTTTACCGCTAAACTGCTCCAGTAATGAAATATACTCATCAACACGGTGAACATCTTTTGGCCGTTTGCCAACTTTAGTCAGTAAGAAAAAGCCCCCTTCCTTACTATAGCCCACACGCTGTTTGGCACGTGTGCCCCAACCCATTACGGCAGATGAAATAGAATCGGGCAGTGAAAAGAAAATATCATACTTTTCAGTAAGTAGGCTTTTTCCAAAACGGTAAACGCCGCCTAAGCCATTATACTCTTGTTTTGAAAATGGGTGGATGCGGTTTATACCGGGAATTAAAGCAGCTATAGAACTCAGCTCTTTTTTGATGATGATGTCAATATTGGCATCAGGATAAAGCTGCTTAACCGCCGCGATGAAAGCAGTACTCATTACCACATCGCCAAGCCAGTTAGGCAGCCTTATCAGTATCTTCATTTTTGTTTAGTTATAAGTTATGTGTTGTGAGTTATAAGTACAAAACAATTGATACCTGCAATTCACAACCTTATGCTACTATTGTTCAGTTATAAGTTGTAGGCCGGAAGTAAACAAACAACTTATAACCTGCAACTCACAACTTATACGGCCACATTATTATCCCTTAAAGCCTCGTTTAACGATGTCTTTTTATCGGTTGATTCTTTACGCTTGCCAATAATAAGGGCGCAAGGCACCTGGTATTCGCCTGCATTAAATTTTTTGGTATATGACCCCGGAATAACTACCGAACGGGCAGGTACAAAACTCTTATATTCAACCGGGGTTGAACCGGTAACATCAATAATTTTAGTAGATGCGGTTAATACTACGTTAGCACCTAAAACGGCCTCATGCTCAACATGCACGCCTTCAACTACAATAGCCCTTGAACCTAAAAAGCAGTTGTCCTCAATAATAACCGGCGAAGCCTGCACCGGTTCTAACACGCCGCCAATGCCCACACCACCACTTAAATGGCAATGTTTTCCAATTTGCGCGCATGAGCCTACGGTGGCCCAGGTATCAACCATGGTGCCTTCGTCAACATAAGCGCCAATATTTACATACGATGGCATCATGATAACCCCTTTAGCTAAATAGGCGCCATAGCGGGCAATGCCATGCGGTACCACACGCACACCGGTTTCTTTATAGTCGGTTTTTAATTTCATTTTATCATGAAATACAAAGGGGCCAACTTCAATTTCTTCCATCTTGCGGATAGGGAAGTAAAGTATAACGGCTTTCTTTATCCAATCATTAGTATGCCAGCGATTGCCTAACAATTCGGCAACACGTATCTCACCCTTATCCAGGCGTTCAATAACCGTTTCAACGGCGGTAATGTATTCGTTATATTCTAACAGTTTCCTGTCTTCCCAGGCTTGCTCAATTAATTTTTTAAGGTCTTGCATCAGTAATTTTAAACTTTCAGCAAATTAAAGGAATTTTCAGGGAATTTGTTTATAAATGCTTAATGTGTGGTTAATTACCATTCTTAAATTATTGTTTTTAATTTTGTGTGACAAATAATTATGCCCGAAAAAGAAAAGCTGCGAATAGATAAATACCTGTGGGCCATACGCCAGTTTAAAACCCGCACCTTAGCTTCTGATGCTTGCAAAGCAGGCCGTGTGAAGCTGGATGGCAACAACATTAAGCCATCACATGAGGTACGACTTGGCGAGGTGTACCAGATAGCCAAAGGCCCGGATCGTAAAATAATAAGAGTTGCGGGCCTTTTAGAGAATAGGGTTGATGCCAAAACTGCTGTTGGTTATTATGAAGATATTACCCCGGTTGAACAAACTGTGGCTTTCAAGTCCATGTTTCACGCCCCGGTTTTAAAGCGCGACCGCGGCACCGGCCGCCCTACCAAACGCGACAGACGTGAGATAGATGGCTTACAATCGGATTTTTTTGATAAAAAGAGAGAGGAATAATAAAAGGCAATGACAAATTGTGATTAATAATCTGTCCTATTCTCTGTTTCGCTCCATAGCTTAAAAACCGGCAATGCCTCATCACGCATTAGTTGCACAATAGGCAGCTTGCGTTTTTCCATAGGTTGTTCCAGTTCATCATAAATAAAATGGTCATCAAAGCCAATAGCGGCGGCATCTGCTTTGGTATTGGCATAATAGATCTTATCAATGCGTGCCCAGTAAATAGCGCCCAGGCACATGGGGCAAGGTTCGCAACTGGTATAAATTTCGCAGCCTGTTAAGTTAAAGGTCCCCAATTCCTGGCAGGCCAGCCTGATGGCCGAAACCTCGGCATGCGCGGTGGAATCATTTTGCAGCACCACTTTGTTTGCACTGCGCGCAACTACCATTCCGTCTTTTACGATCACGGCGCCGAAGGGGCCACCCATTCCCTGTTTAACATTATAAGCAGACAAGTCAATAGCCATCTGCATGAAATCTTCGTTTTTACTCATTTTTTTAGATTCAAGATACAAGCGTCAGGAACAAAGTTTAATATAAATCTTGATTCTCCAAAAAAAGAAACCTCAGCATTAAGCCGAGGTTTTCAATAATGATATAATTAAATAATATGATAACAGGCATCTGCGCATTTGCACATGCCGCGTATTCGCACATTAATTAATTATTTTTTCTCTTTAGAATAAGCGTCGTTTAACCTTTTAATAACATCAGCTGTTACATCAAGGCTTGCATCGCCATATAATATGGTTGGGTTAGCTTTTGAATAAGTTAATACCAGTTTGTAACCCTTTTCTTTAGCATAAGTCTTTGCAAAATCAGCTATCCTGTCATAAAGTTTACCATTTTCTGTTCCCTGCTCGTTTTGAAACTGCGCAGTAGCATTTTGCTGATAAGATTGCAGTTCCTGCTGCTCACGTTGTAAACGTTGCTCGGTTTTTTGACGCTGATCTGCAGGTAAAGTAGCCTGATTTTTCTGGTATTCAGCCACTTCACGTTGAAATGCCTGTCCTTTTGATTCAATATCGGCCTTAGCAGATGTTCCTTTATCATTCAAACGTTTAGCCATATCCTTGGCGTAATCATATTTGCTTAACAAAGTATCAGAGTTTACATATACTATAGGCTCTTTATCCGCAGCCGGAGGTGTAGTATTTGCAGCAGGAGTGCTTGCAGATTTGTTGTTGCAGGCAGCAAGGCTACCGGCAATTAATAAACCCAAAGAGATCTTTGTAAAAATTGAAGTCGTAGTTTTCATTTAATGGTTGTTTTTTCGTGTTGTATTTATCAAAAAGGGCACTTAAGCGTCCCGTTGTAACTTTAATAACCTATTTCCTCTTATGGTATTTATTATACAATCATAAAGGAATTTTTTAATATTTTAATTAAAAAAAATTTCACAAAGATAAACTTTAGCCACGAGTATCCTAATCAGGTAAACTCACCTCCAGGAAATCGCTTTTAAAATTCCTTTGCCCTCCTTGCGTGGCAAAGTCCGGGTGAGTTATTACCGGCATGCTACCTAATACTAAGGGTGTTGGTATCGGGTCATATTTATCCACAATGGTAAATAATCGGGGTAAAATGCGTACCTTCGTGGGTTAGTTTTTTAACCAAATATGAGCGAAGAAAATCAGGATAAATCAAATTACTCAGCAGATAATATACAGGTTTTAGAAGGTTTAGAGGCGGTACGCAAGCGCCCATCCATGTACATTGGTGACACCGGCTTTAAAGGTTTGCACCATTTGGTATATGAAGTTGTTGATAACTCAATTGACGAGGCTTTAGCCGGATATTGCGATACGATTAATGTTACTATACACCAGGGTAATTCAATAACTGTTGTTGATAATGGCCGTGGTATTCCAACCGGGATAACTACCAAAGAAAAAGTATCGGCGTTACAAATTGTAATGACCGTATTACACGCTGGTGGTAAGTTTGATAAGGATACTTATAAAGTATCCGGTGGTTTGCATGGTGTGGGTGTAAGCTGCGTTAACGCGCTATCAACCCATATGAAAACTGTGGTTGAGCGTGAAGGTAAAATATTTACCCAGGAATATGCACAGGGTAAGCCTCTGTTTGAGGTAAAGGAAATTGGCAAATCAGACCGTACAGGTACCTCGCAAACGTTTCAGCCCGACCCGGAAATATTTACTTTAACTACCGAATATAAATTTGATACATTGGCTGCCCGTCTGCGCGAGTTAGCTTATTTAAATAAAGGCATCCGTTTAACTTTAACAGATGAGCGCGAAACTAACGAGGACGGAACTTTCTTATCAGAAGAGTTTTATTCAACAGGTGGTTTAAGTGAATTTGTTAAATACCTGGATGGTACACGTGCCCCAATCATCCCTGAACCTATTTACCTGGATGGTATTAAACAGGGCATTCCGGTTGAACTGGCCCTGCAATACAATGATACCTATTCAGAAAACGTGCACTCGTATGTCAATAATATTAACACCATTGAAGGTGGTACACACGTTGCGGGTTTCCGCAGGGGGTTAACCCGTACTTTAAAAAGTTATGCTGATAAAGAAGGGTTATTGAAAAATATGAAAATTGAAATTACCGGTGATGATTTCCGTGAGGGATTGACCGCAGTAATTTCAGTTAAAGTACAGGAACCTCAATTTGAGGGGCAAACTAAATCCAAGCTGGGTAACAACGAGGTGATGGGCGCGGTAGATATGGCCGTAGGAGAGATTTTAGGTAATTATCTGGAAGAACATCCGAAGGAAGCTAAAATGATTGTGAACAAGGTTATTTTAGCTGCTACGGCCCGTGCGGCTGCCCGTAAGGCACGCGAGTTGGTGCAGCGTAAAAGTGTAATGGGTGGTTCGGGATTACCCGGAAAGCTTTCTGATTGCGCCAATAGCGACCCTGCATTATGTGAATTATACCTTGTCGAAGGTGATTCGGCGGGTGGTACTGCTAAACAGGGGCGTAACCGCGAATATCAGGCTATTTTACCTTTAAGGGGTAAAATTCTGAATGTGGAAAAAGCCATGGAGCATAAGATATATGAGAATGAAGAAATAAAAAATATGTTTACTGGCCTTGGCGTAAGCCGCGGCACACCCGAAGATGATAAGGCACTGAATCTTACCAAGCTCCGTTACCACAAAATTGTGATCATGACGGATGCGGATGTTGACGGTTCGCACATTACTACGCTGATCCTTACTTTCTTTTTCCGTTATATGAAGGAACTGATAGAAGCCGGTTATGTATATATCGCATCGCCACCATTATACCAGGTTAAAAAGGGTAAAGATTTTGAGTATTGCTGGACTGAAGAACAACGTGATATAGCCATACAACGTCTTAAGGGTGCCGGTAAGGAGGATAGTGTACACGTACAGCGTTATAAAGGTTTAGGTGAGATGAATGCAGAGCAGTTATGGGAGACTACCATGAACCCTGCTACGCGTACTTTAAAGCAAGCCAGTATTGAAAATGCTGCCGAATGTGACCACACCTTCTCTATGTTAATGGGGGATGAAGTTGCACCACGCCGTGCATTTATTGAGAAGAACGCGAAGTATGCAAGGATAGATACATAGGAAACTTTTAACAGTAACACAAAAAAAGCCTTTAACTTTAGTTAAAGGCTTTTTTTGTGAAGGCAACTTCTTAGTTATGTGCAATTGTATGGTCAGAAGCGTCCTCGGCCATTTCAATAATAATAGTATCCATTCTGTCTAATTCATCCTGGATATGGGTAAATACCTCATTATCATACGGATTATCTTTAAGCAGGTTAAATAAGCCTTTTATATTAGCCAACGGACTACGTATCAGATGTGATTGTTTCCAGGCCATATCTTTTATACTCTCCACATGGCTTTGTATGCGACTGTAAGCACTTTTTAGATCTTGCTCGGCAGTTTTTCTTTCAGTGATGTCATAAAGCGACATCATCATTCCTAATATTTCTTTATTATCATTGATGATTGGGAATAGCCTTACAAAATACCAAAATATACCACCATCTGCTTGTTTATAATTTAATTCGTGGTTAATGACATGTCCGGATAGTGCCTCCTCTGCAAATTTAAAAAATTGAGGAAACTGGTCCTCCGGGAAATATTTGGAAAGGCAATCACCTTTTTCAGGAACGTGTTTATATTGATCTGTTACTAATTGAATAGCGCTCCGGTTAAATGCCAGCACTTTTAAATCAAGGTCAAATAAGAGATAGGCAGTATTCGTGGTATTTAATATGGTTTGCAGATTGGCCTCTGATTTTCGGAGCGACTCCTCGGCCTTTAATTTTTCTGTAATATCGTTGGCTAATGAAAGCCTTACTGACCGCCCTTCAAAAATAATATCGTGCGCTATTATTTGCATGTATATAATAGTGCCGTCTTTTTTAAGGTGCCGCACAATACTCAGGTCAGAGTCATCCATGTCTCTTTTATAGCGTTCGCGTTGTTTCTCCAAATCCTCAATCGGCCTTAGTAAGGTTGCACTTTTGTTTAAAAGCTCATCATGTGTATAGCCATAAAGCTTTGCCGCTGCGTCATTATAAGCTATTATCGACATATCGTCCCTGGCTATCATCCACATTGGCGATGGATTACTTTCAAAAAGCAGCTTATATTTATGTTCGGATGATTTTAGTTCTTCTTCAGCTTTTTTGCGTTCGTTAATATCAATCATCGACCCGATTATGGTAGGCTCATTACCAATTATTGCCCCGCTTCCGTAAAACTCCACCCAATTAGGCGTGCCATCTTTTTTCTTGCCAAGTGCCTCGTAATTGATGCTCTCTACTTCACCTGCCATGCGGCGCCTTACATTTTCGGTAAGTAATTTGCTATAGCTTTCGTGAATGATTGATTCTACCACAACTGTATTGATCAGATCTTCAGGCTCATATCCAAAAACTTCGGCAAAGCGGGGGTTCACATAAGTAAACTTTCCGCTTTGAACAATATATACACCCACCATTGATTTTTCGGCAATGGTTCTGAATTTAAGCTCGGCTTCTTTCAGTCCGGTTTCCATCTTTTTACGGTCGGTAATATCCCGTGCAATAACCAGTATAAAGTTGTCTGCAAATCCCTTTACATTTACTTCTACAGTAAACAGGCGGCCGTTTTTATGTTTGAATCTTCTTTCGCGTACTACAGCTTCTAACTGGTTAGCGGGTAAAGGGTCGGTTTTTAACTGTTCAGGATCAATAAGGTCGGTTATATTTAACCGTAATAATTCTTCACGGCTATACCCCGTCATTTTACATAAACTATCATTTACGTGATTGAAGTTTCGTTCAGGATCGAGTACGTAAATAGCATCTGAAGCATGTTCAATGAGCGAGTAATACCGTTCTTCGCTTTTTTTAAAAGCATCTGATCTTTCTTCTACTATTTTTTCAAGGTTGGCATTCATTAGCTGGCTTTGAATAAAAAATAAAGCCGTACAGAATATAATGAGGCATAGTGCCACATAAATTTTGATAGTTAAAAGAGCAGTTACAACATTTTGAAAAACAGGAACATTAAACAACCATCCCGCAACTACTATTATATCAAATAGCAGGATAAGGAGGCCTATAACTATGAAGATTCTATTTTTTTTCGGAAAGTCCATTTAAAAACAGATTGAGCATCAAAATAGCATAATTGGCATTATCAGGTACACTGTTAAAGGTATTGATTACCAATGATAATAATAAAATTAAAACTAAATCAGCATAAATAGCAATATTTATATGCAAAAAAGCAATATTTTATTGGGGGTTAGCCCAATAATCCATTGGTTACAGCCAGAAGAATAAAGTTTGGATAGCGTTTAATTAATTGCCATTTACTGGCTAACCCATTAAAACGGATATCCAATAGCCAGGTTAAATACCGAATTTCTGAAACTTATATTGTTAAAGCGGTTGCGCTGGCCTGCCGGCAATGACGGGTCTATCAGCGGAAAGCCTAAATCCGTGCGTAAAATCAATACGGAAAGATTGAATCGTAAGCCAAAGCCGGCATCTAAGGCCATCTGGTTTAAAAAGTTTTTACCAAATGCCGCGCCAGGCAGGTCATTATGGGGCCGCATCAGCCATATGTTACCGGCATCGGCAAATAAAGCACCTTCAACTATGCTAAATAGTTTTGGGCGATATTCTACGTTTGCCTCAATCTTTATATCACCAGACTCATCGGGATAAAATTGAGTTTTGTTTGCT
>DASWOZ010000043.1:0-4677 GCA_036398535.1 Mucilaginibacter sp.
CGGGGATTGATTATAATACAAGCACAAGCCAGTATGCTTACTCTTTACGTTTTGTAAAGGATAATTAATAAAGCAATTCAAAATTACCGGTTGTTATATAATAAATTGGAATAGTATATTTACCTGCAAATAAATCAAAAACCGGATTATGCATACCAAAACTATCAGGGCTCTATCGGGTGCTATTATTGCTGTGGCCGTTTGCGTTTCGCAAATAACGGTAGCACAAACCAACAGCGGCTATACAAGGCTGTTTGACGGCAAAACATTAAATGGCTGGAAAAAATTGGCCGGCACGGCCGATTACCGGGTTGATAATGGTGTTATTGTAGGCACCACTGCTGCCAATTCGGGAAACACATTTTTAGTGACCGACAAGGAATATGGCGATTTTGTGCTGGAACTGGATGTGAAGATCGATAACGTAAAAAGCAATTCGGGCATACAGGTGCGTAGTCATTTTGACCCCGCCGGGCACCAGGGTAAAGGATTGGTTTATGGCAAGCAGTGTGAAATAGACCCATCAGACCGTAAGTGGAGCGGTGGTATATATGACGAGGGCCGCAGGGAATGGCTTTATCCTTTAGATATGCACGCGACAGTAAAAGATGTGTTTAAAGTGGGGCAATACAACCATATTAAAATTGAATGTATAGGTAACGAAACCAAAACCTGGGTTAACGGAATGGCTATGGCGTATGTGGTAGACACCCTTGACCATACCGGGTTTATTGGTTTGCAGGTACATGCTGTACAAAAGGCCGAAGATGCCGGTGAAAAAGTATATTTCAAAAACATCCAAATAAAAACAAGCGGTGTTAAGCCCGAAGCATTTCCTAAAAATATTTATGTAGCTAACCTGCAATCAAACAGTTTAACCAATTATGAAAAAGCAGATGGCTGGAAGTTGCTATTTGACGGTAAAACTTCAAAAGGTTGGCGGGGTATACGGAATATGGAATTCCCAACTAAAGGCTGGGATCTGAGCAACGGATGTATATCGGTTGTTGGTTTACCAAGCGGCGAAGGCCAAACAGGTGGCGACGTTATTACCGAAGATAAATATGCCACTTTTGATCTGTCGTTTGATTTTAAAATGACACCGGTAGCCAATAGCGGGCTTAAATATTTCACCACACTTTCTAATGGTACAACGGGCCAGGCGTTGGGCTTAGAATACCAGGTATTAGATGATGATAAACACCCGGATGCCAAAGCCGGCAAGAATGGCAATCGCAAGTTGGGCTCTTTATATGACCTGATACCCGCCAATAAACAGCCCCGTTTTGTAAGGCCCATGGGCGCATGGAATACCGCAAGGATAATTGTATATCCCAATAATCATGTAGAGCATTATTTAAATGGGGTTAAGGTGCTGGAGTATGAGCGCGGCTCAAAAGAGTTTAAGGATTTGGTTGCCGAAAGTAAATTTAAAGCTGATCCCGGATTTGGAGAGGCAAAAGAGGGGTATATCCTTTTACAGGATCACGGCTGTACGGTGAATTACAGGAATATTAAGTTGAAAAAGTTGGAATAGTACATAGTGTTAATGGATCATGGTTGATATAGGGAATTTTTTTTAAAATTCTTTTGCCCTCTTTGCGTACAGCGTAGTCGGGGTGAGTGGGGCCTATGCATTTAAAACCATAGCCTGTGTCCTCACAGGCTTTAAGGCTATTTTCTGTGAGGATACAGGCATGGGAGAAGTATAAACCAAAAAAGCTGAAAAGATTGGTCCTTTCAGCTTTTTTGGTTTAGCTTGTCTAATTAGCAATATTGCTCAAATGCACCAATCAGGTTATCGGCTATCATTTGTGCCGGACGGCCTTCAATTTGATGACGCTCAATAATATGAACTAATTTACCATCTTTAAATAAAGCCATTGATGGTGACGATGGTGGGTAAGGCAGCATATAATTACGTGCAGTATCAACAGCATCTTTTTCCATACCAGCAAAAACAGTTACCATTTTATCAGGATGCTTTGAACTTTGAGCTGCCATTTTTGCTGCAGGGCGCGCATTAGCAGCCGCGCAACCGCAAACCGAATTAACCATAACAAACACAGTGCCTTCGCTTTCAATAGCATTTTTTACAGCATCGGCATCTTTCAACTCTTCAAAACCAACTTTGGTTAGGTCCTCCCGCATTGGGGCAACTAAATATTCTGGATACATATGTATGTCTTTTTAAAAAAAATCATTACAAAAATAACAAATGATTAAGAGTTAACGTTTAAAAATCACAATAATAACATTAGGCTGACGATAACAACACATTGTAAGTATTGTTTTACAAAAACGTTAAATAGTTAAAAATACTATTATTTATTGGCAGTTATTTATAAATTGCAGTCCCTTACTTTACACAATTATATGAAGTTGAATCAAAAAGATGTTAGTACCGTTGTTATTTTAAACAAAAATCAACAGGGTACTAAAACATTACAAATTAAAACCAAGCATATATCCCGCCTTAAACATTATCTGATAAGTATCGTAGCTGTAATTGCAATTTTGATAGGATTTATTGTTTTGCTGCAATATAAAAGTAAACAACAAGAACTGGATAAGCAGCAATTAATGGCGCAAATAGTTAAATTAAAGGGCGACACTCCGGCTAATTTATTAAAAGTAAATGAAGCCCATTCTGCACAAGGCTATATACAGGCCATTGAAGGCAAGCTGAAAAACATTAACGATTATTTAAGAAAACGCGGACTAAAAGGCTTTTCGACCAAAGGTGTTGGGGGTGATGCAAACGCAGAGGGAGCCAAACTTTCTGACAAGGAAGTATATATGGCTTATGACGAGTATTTAACCAAACTGGTAAACACGGTAGCCTTTACCCCAATGGGTTATCCCCGTGAAAGCGCAATGACTTCCTTTTTTGGCTACCGGGGCGATCCTTTTAACGGCGAGCGTGCCGAATATCACCCGGGTGTCGATTTTCAGGGTAAGATGGGTGATGAAGTTAAATGTACGGCTAACGGCAAGGTTGTTTTTGCAGGCTGGGCCGGCGGCTATGGTAACTGCATCCGCATACAGCATACCAATGATTTTGAAACTTTATACGGGCACCTTTCACGCATTGGCGTTAAAGTGGGTCAGCAGGTTGTGGTAGGGCAAAAAATAGGTCAGGTAGGCTCTACCGGGCATTCAACCGGTGCGCATTTACATTATGAGGTAAGAAAGAATGGCAAGCCCATAAATCCTGTTAAATTTTTGACACTAAACAATTAAATGTTTCATCACGTATAACTGGTCTTAAAAATGGGTATGTTTTCAAAAAAAAATAAGATCGCGCTTGACCTGCAAGCCATATCTACTTTAATTAGCGCAGGCGCTGTTTTAGAGGGTAACTTAAAGGCCCCGGCATTTATTCGAGTTGATGGCCAGGTAAATGGCGATGTATCCATTGACGAGGGTTTGATACTGGGTGAAGAAGGCACCATTAACGGCCAGGTAAATACCAAAGAGATTGTAGTATACGGCACCATTAATGGCAACCTGCAAGTACAATCGCTTGAAATTAAAAGCACCGGTAAAATTAATGGCGACATTAAAACCCATACACTGGCAGTTGAAAACGGGGCTATTTACAATGGTAACCTGTTAATGGGTAAAGAACATTAACAGCCATTTCTCAAATAAAATTTCAAGCTAATGACTTTTGATTTTACAGCCAAAAATGTATTAATCACCGGCGGCTCACGCGGTATTGGCAATGTTACGGCCAAACTATTTGCAGCATCGGGCGCAAATGTGATCATTACCTATAAATCTAATAAAGCCGCTGCAGAACAAGCCCTGGCCCAATTTGCTCCTGGTAACCACTGTATTTATCAATTAGATGTAGCCGACCCGGAGGCTATTCAAAACTTTTTTACGCAGTTTTCAAAAAGGTATGATAAGCTGGATGTATTAGTTAATAACGCCGGGATATTTATCGAACATAAAATTTTAGAAACCGGTTATGAAAATTGGCAGCAAAGCTGGAATGAAACCCTGCAGGCTAATTTAACGGGGCCTGCTAATTTATGCTATTTCGCATCAAGATTAATGATGAAGCAAAAAGCAGGTAAGATCATCAATATTTCATCTCGCGGTGCTTTTAGAGGCGAGCCCGATCATCCTGCCTATGGTGCCAGCAAAGCCGGGTTAAATGCCATGAGTCAATCATTAGCTATTGCTTTAGCACCACATAATATCAGTGTGCATATCATTGCCCCCGGCTATGTGGAAACTGAAATGGCAGAAGAAGTATTGAGTAGCCCGGAAGGTGAATCTATCAAAAATCAAAGTCCGTTTAAACGGGTAGCCAAACCCGAGGAGGTAGCCAGATTGGTAGCAATATTTGCCAGCGAAGGGTTAGAATTTACAAGTGCGGGTATTATTGACATTAACGGAGCATCTTATCTGCGCAGTTAACGGGCGTTCAGCTATCGGCTAAACAGCACCTATATACTTATAATCATATCAAATACTTATCTACAAAAATATAGATATAAACTATATCTCATCAATATTTATGATATAGTTTAGTTTCCCAAAATCGTATATTTGAAGCAAAGAAAATATATATGATTACGATAGGACAAAAATTTCCTGCATTTTCAAAAACTGCCGTTGTTAGCTTAGAAAAAGGCAAAGAGTTTGAGACATTAACATCTGATT
>DASWOZ010000044.1:0-5980 GCA_036398535.1 Mucilaginibacter sp.
ACTTCCCGAATTACGTGATCCGCGCGGCTATATTATCAGCGTAAACCAACCGGATTTTGCTACTGCTGTAAAATTTGTGAACCTTTGCATCCGGTCGGGCCTTGTTGTGCAAAAAGCTACCGCAGCATTTACCGTAAACGGCAAAAACTATCCGGCCGGTTCTTATATCCTGAAAACAAACCAGGCGTTCCGCCCGGAAGTGTTAGACCGGTTTGAACCTGAAAATCACCCTAATGATTTCTTGTATCCGGGTGGCCCGCCCATCCGTCCATATGACATGACCGGATGGACAGTAGCCTACCAAATGGGTATTAAGTTTGATCGTATACTGGATGATTTTACCGGGCCATTTGAGCGCATACCTTATGGCGAATTACAGCCAATGCCGCTTCAGCCGGCTGCTGTTGTAGCTAAAAATGGTTATTATTTAAGTGCCAGTGCCAATAATTCATTTATAGCGGTTAATGATCTGCTACAGGCCGGCGCCAAGGTTTATCGTTTAACAGAAGCTTCGGCTACCGAGCCTGCCGGCACATTTTATGTAGCCTACTCGGCCCAGGTTAAACCTGTATTAGACAATGCAGCTAAAAATTTGGGTGTTAGCTCATCTGCAGCAACTAAAAAACCAAAAGCTATTATACCAATAAGCACTGCCCGTATCGCTTTATGGGATCAGTACGGTGGCTCAATGCCATCAGGCTGGACCCGCTGGATGATGGAGCAATACCATTTCCCTTTCAAAGTAGTTTATCCGCAGGAGTTTGATGCCGGCGATCTGAAAAGCAAATTTGATGTGATCATACTGGTTGGTGGTGCAGTACCTCCTCCGGGTAGAGAGGCAGCTGGTTTTGGTGGCGGCGGTCGTGGTGGCCGTGGTGCAGCCGAAATACCTGACGAATTTAAAACATGGACAGGCCGTTTAACTGTAGAAAAATCAGTACCGCAACTTAAAACATTCTTAGAAGCGGGCGGTACTATTGTTACCGTAGGCACCAGTGCTAACCTTGCTTATGATTTAGGCTTACCGGTACATAATGCACTGGTTGATAATGTAAACGGTAAAGAAGTACCTTTCTCTGGTGATAAGTTTTATATTCCGGGTACCATATTACGCGCTTCTGTTGATACAAAACAACCTGCTAACTACGGCATGGAAGATGAAGTTGACGTAATGTTTGATAGCAGCCCGGCCTTTAAGCTGGATGCGGATGCAGCAAGCAAAGGCGTTAAACCGCTAATGTGGTTTAGCACTGAGAAACCATTACGCAGCGGTTGGGCATGGGGACAACAATATTTAAAAGATGATGTAGCTGCTTTCTCTGCACAAGTAGGTGCCGGCATGCTTTACTCATTTGGCCCGGAAATTACCTTCCGTGCACAACCACATGGTACATTTAAATTGTTATTTAATGAACTTTATAAAAAGTAATTAATAAATCAATGTAATTAAAAAGCAGGATTCACAAGGTCCTGCTTTTTTATTGAAATGATTTTTTTATTCTTGATGGATGATTTGTCCAACAAACAATAATGTTTTGGTATCTGGAATAATAATATGTATTTCGCGCATACCATATTCGCGATCAAAAGGTGGTTTGACTTTCATTTCAGTCAATTTATCTTTAATGGTGTTCCACAAAGAATCAACATTATCTACCTCCAAATAAAATTCCATTTCGCCAATATCGTCGCCTGCCCGTAAAATATGCACGGTTAAATTATCTTTAGCTAAAATGACATAACTGCCCTCATCACGAATTATATTGAAAAGGAGCAAATCTTTAAAAAAATTAGCCGTTGCCCCAACGTTATAGGATGGAATCATCGGGCTTAGGTGTAATGCGCTATACATCAGTATTAAGTTTGAATCCGAAATTGAACATCCGGAATAAAGTTAATGTCTTGCGCGTTTTTTTAAAACCCCACCCGCGGCTTCCTTAATAGTACTGGTAAAAATAAAGGCCTTGGGGTCAATATCATGTACCAGGTTGCGTAGGCGCCTTACTTCTAAACGGGTAATTACTGTAAATACAATATCTACCGGCTGGCTAATATCAAAGCTTTCTTTTAAAAAGCCACGCTCACCCTTATAAATTGTTATACCTCTGTTTAATTCCATAACCAGGCGCTGTTTCACCAGTTCACTCTCGCCCGAAATAATGGTTACGCTGGTATACTCTTCCAGGCCCTCAATAACAAAGCTGATGGTCTTTGAGGCCGTATAGTAGGTAAGTATGGAATACAATGCCGTTGGCAAGCCCAGCTCAATAGCCGCAACCAAAAAAATGATAATATTAATGCCTAAAATGATCTCGCTGATAGTAAAGCTGATCCGTTTACCGGTATATAGGGCCAATACTTCAATGCCATCCAGCGCGCATCCGCCACGTATGGCCAGCCCAACGCCAATCCCCATAAATACACCGCCAAAAATAGAAACCAATAGCTTATCAGAAGTAATTTGCGGGTAAGGTATAAAAGACAGGCATAAACCCAACCCAATTACAGCAAAAAAGGTTTTAATGGCAAAAGATTTATCTACCTGGAAAGCGCCCATAATAATAAAAGGAATGTTAACGATCACAATAACATACGCTATATTTAAATGATAAAGCTCATGTATCATTAGTGATATGCCGGTTACACCACCATCAAAAAACTGGTTGGGTACCAAAAAACCACGCAGCGCAAATCCGCAAAAAAGGATGCCCAACAGGGTATATATTGTATCGGTTATCCAGGCAGGCAGGTGTAAATTTTTCATTTAACAAACTTATGGATTTCGTTTAAATATTCTTTTTAAACGCTACAGGCTAATATACATATGTTGGCTAAAAAATGTGCGGTATAAATTATTTGCTTTTTAATATTTAATTTAGTCAATATTAATATACCCAACAGCATGCATGTTTTTTATTTTATTGCCGCTTTCCTATTACTTGCGCGTCTTAACAAATCGTTTGCAGACCCTGTACTAAAGCTAAAATGGAATCAGACGATAACCTACGGAAACCTTGGCATAGGTATACTTTTTATTGTATCGCAAATTGCTGTTGATGGCGCATGGCAAAGCGTTATTGGCGTGTTAACCCTGGCGGGCATTCTGTTTTACTTATATAAGGAGCCTGACTTTAGTCCGTTTAATTTTTTTATACAGGCACATTACCCTTTGGTGGTGGTTGGTATTATTAGCAGCGTTGTACAACTGGTAAACATTGATTTTTATGGTAAGTGGAGTAATTATTTTGACTTTGCAATTTTAGGCGCCTTTGGCTGGATCTATGCACGCTGGATAAGCTCAAAAAAACAACGCCAGGAAATGATGGTAGTTGCTGCACGCAATGCACAGTTGGATGTATTGGTAGCGCAACGCACTGCCGAGTTAACCCAGCAGAAAAATGAACTCCAGGAAACAGTAAAGCTATTACAAGCTACTCAGGAACAATTGATACAGCAGGAAAAATTAGCCTCGTTAGGCGAGCTCACCGCGGGTATCGCGCATGAAATACAAAACCCGTTGAATTTTGTAAACAATTTTTCTGAAGTGAGTATGGAGCTTGTTGATGAAATGGGAGAGGAAATAACCAAAGGCGACATAGAAGAAGCAAAAGCAATAGCTAATGATATTAAACAAAATCTGGAAAAGATCATCCATCATGGTAAGCGGGCAGATGCGATAGTTAAAAATATGCTGCAACACTCGCGCAGTAATTCGGGCGAAAAGCAGCCGACAGATATTAACGCCTTGGCCGATGAATACCTGCGCCTAAGTTATCATGGCTTACGTGCAAAAGATAAAATGTTTAACTCCAATATGATCACTGAGTTAGACCCGGCTTTGCCTAAATTGAATGTAATATCGCAGGATATTGGGCGGGTGTTGCTCAACCTGTTTAACAACGCGTTCTATGCTGTACAACAACGTCATAAAACCGAGGGAGATAGCTATAAACCCGAGGTAAAAGTGAGTACAGCTTTAAAAGGCAAATTTGTAGAAATAAGCGTAACTGATAATGGAACAGGCATACCTGATGCCGTAAAAGATAAAATATTACAACCGTTTTTCACCACCAAGCCAACTGGCGAAGGCACAGGTTTGGGTTTATCGCTTAGTTATGATATTGTGGTTAAGGGCCACGCAGGCAAAATGGAGATTAATAGTAAAGAAGGTGAGTTTACAGAATTTTTGATCCGCATCCCGGTATAAAAATTAAAAAGATATATTAGCAGTGCCTATGAAAATATTGGTAGTTGATGACGAGGCAGATGTACAGCCACTATTTATCCAGCGGTTCCGTAAAGAGATTCGAGATCATGAAGTTGAGTTTGATTTTGCCCTGTCGGGAGAGGAAGCGCTGGAATACTTAAAGGAAAAGCATTCGGAAGTGATATTGATCCTGTCGGATATTAATATGCCAGGTATGAGTGGTATTGAACTATTAACCAAAATACGGCATGAATATGGTGCACCGCCGCCGGTAGTAATGATGATAACGGCTTATGGGGATGAAGAAAACCATCGCCAGGCTATGCAAAACGGCGCTAATGACTTTTTAACTAAGCCGCTTGATTTTAATTTATTAAAAGAAAAACTTAAAACAATTATACCGTAATGGCCAAAATATTGGTAGTTGATGATGAGCCGGATTTGGAATTGCTGGTAAAACAAAAGTTTCGCCGCAAGATAAGAGAAAGTATATACGAGTTTATTTTTGCAGCAAATGGCGAGGAAGCGCTGCAAAAGGTAAAGGAACACCCCGATCTGGATATTATATTAAGTGATATTAATATGCCGGTGATGGATGGGCTTACCTTACTGAGCCGTTTGCCGGAAGCTAACCCAATGCTGAAGGCCGTTGTAGTTTCGGCCTATGGAGATATGCAAAATATCCGTACTGCGATGAACCGGGGGGCCTTTGATTTTGTTTGTAAACCGGTTGATTTTGAGGATCTGGATGTGACGATGGAAAAAACCATCACACATGTAAGGCAGTTGCAGGAAACTATTAAGGCCATCAAAGAAAATAACATACTTAAAATGTATGTGGATGAGAATGTGCTCAACTTTATGACCCATAAAGAGTTTGAAGGCAGCCTGATGAAAAACGAAATATTAAACGCAACGGTAATGTTTGTGGATGTTTGCGGTTTTACCTCCATTACAGAACAGGTATCGGCCAATACGGTAGTTAGTTTGCTTAATGGTTTGTTTGATGGAATAGTTAAAGAGATCATTACCCAAAATGGCGATGTAGATAAATTTATGGGTGATGCGGTGATGGCTGTTTTTAGAGGCGAATATCATCTTGACCGTGCCATTGATGCCGCGTTGGCTATTAAAGAACAAATAAGCAAAGTTGATGAAATTACAGCCGGAACTGTAATGTTTAAACCAGAAGTTTCCATCGGCATAAATTCGGGCGAGATGGTATCGGGCAATATTGGCTCGGCGTCTTTAAAACAGTTGGATTATACGGTAATAGGCGATGTGGTAAATTTATCGCAAAGGTTGCAATCTACTGCTAAAGCAGGGCAGATCATCATTACCGAAGAAACCTACCAAAAAGTCAAAGAATCTTTTAGCTGTGAAAAAATTGGTGAGGTAACTTTAAAAAATAAAGCTCATCCGGTTACAATTTACCAGGTATTGGAATGATATAGATATTACCACCATGTCATTGCGAGCGATAGTGTGGCAATCTCATCTTCGACAAGCTAACCTGCTATCTGTTAACGACGAGATTGCTTCAACCGCCTATTCCAACCCACAGCCCTTGTTTCGCAATGACACGCGGTATTTTTAGGAATCGAGGCTTTACTTCAATTTTACCACCATGTCATTGCGAGCGATAGCGTGGCAATCTCATCTTCGACAGGCTAACCTGCTATCTATCAACGACGAGATTGCTTCAACCGCCTATTCCAACCCACAGCCCTTGTTTCGCAATGACACGCGGTATTTTTAGGAATCGAGGCTTTA
>DASWOZ010000045.1:0-3544 GCA_036398535.1 Mucilaginibacter sp.
CGAGCGTGAGCATGTATTTAAAAATATGAATAACATGGTGATTAAGCGTACCAATGGCAGTGGCGGCTACGGGATGTTAATGGGCCATGCAGCAAGTGATGAAGAAATAAGCGACTATAAAAAAGAGATATTAAAGGACCCCCGCAATTTTATCGCGCAGCCAACCATTAGCTTGTCTGCCGCGCCATGTTATATGCAGGGCGCCTTACAGCCACGAAGGATAGACCTTAGACCCTACGCCCTTTGCGGGCCCGACGGAATAGAGATAGTTCCCGGTGGATTGACACGTGTAGCACTTAAAGAAGGTTCGTTGGTAGTAAATAGCTCACAGGGAGGCGGAAGTAAAGACACATGGGTATTAGCGTAAGCCCCAGCCCCTTCAAGGGCGGAGAAATAAATAAAAATGAAAAAAGTAAATAAAATAACTTTAAAAAATCCCCCCTTTAGGGGGGTAGGGGGCATATGTTAAGCAGGGTTGCAGCAAGTTTATATTGGTTAAGCCGTTACGTTGAGCGTAGCGATGGTATGTTGCGGATGCTGAAGATCAACTACGCTTCATCGCAGGACACCATACAGGAATTTACCTGGGAACCCGTCATCCGCATATTTGCAGACTCGGACGAGGACGAGGCAGAAGAATTGAAAAACGATAGCCGCGCCGTTTTAAAATACATGGTGACCGGTAAAAATAATTCAAACTCTATCCTGAACATTATTACCCTTGCCCGCGAAAATGCCCGCGGCGTGCAAGAGCATATCACCAAAGACCTTTGGCAATGCTTAAACGGCTATTACCATACCGTAAAAGATCCAAGATTGGATAAAGCCTTATTGCGTGAAGACCCCATAAGCACACTGGATGTTTTAATAAACCAGGTAATGCTTTATTACGGAACGGTAGAGATCACGATGGAACGGAGCGAAGGCCGTAGCTTTATGAATATCGGCAAATACCTGGAGCGTGCTATCCAGTCAGTTGATATTTTGGATACCAAGTTTGGCTCCATTAGTGACAACCCCGATCTGTTAACAGATACTACTTACTGGAAACATTTGCTGTTATCATTAGGTGGCTATGAATTATACCTCAAAACCTATCGTGAAGGTTTTGAAGCCGAAAATGTTTTAGAGCAGGTGGTACTGAACAATGATTTCCCACGCTCGGTTATTTACTCGGTTAACAATATTCAACGTTATTTTGACCGGTTAAAGAGCAACAGTAATGTAGAAGATTTCAGGGAGATGTCATTCCAGATAGGTAGATTGCAAAGCCGCATTAAATACAGTTCGGTAAAAAGTATCCGGCAGGAGGGATTGCATGATTTCCTTACCCAGATTCGCGGTGAGTTGTATGGTATAGCAAACGCTTTAAATGAGCATTATTTTGCAAATTCTTGACCCCCGGACGTTATTGCGAAAACACTTCACAATAACGGTTTATTTATTTTTTTAACATCGTTTTAGAGATTAATTAGATTAGTGATAAAGAATTAAAACATTGACCCTATGCCTGAATTTGAAATACAACACATTACCCGGTATATTTATGAAGGTTTGGTACGCGATAGCGCCAACCAGATCATCCTGTTCCCGATAAAGGATGAATTTCAGGAGGTTATAAAGCAGGAGCTACATATAACCGGTAACCCGGTTGTGGATACCCATATTGATTATTATGGTAACGAGGTAGGCAGCTTTACCTACAGCGAGCCGCATACCCAGCTTACTATCAATTCAAAAGTTACCGTAAGCACCAGGCACCGATCATTACCGGTTAATGATATTTTTCCCGGCCAGCAATGGGAAGATTTGAAGCGCCTGCAGCATATGGTGCCTTATATAGATTTTTTAAGGCAGGAATATTTTGACGGCTTGTCTGAATTGGAGGCAATTGTTGAAACCGAAAGATCAGATGATGATACGCCTTACCAGCTTGCCCTGCGCTTTTGCCAGTATGTATATGATAATTTTGAATATATAAAAGGGGTAACAACTGTTGAAACCACACTTGATGAAATATGGAAAATTAAAGCCGGCGTTTGCCAGGATTTTGCTCATATTTTAATGGAGATGCTGCGTATAGTACACGTGCCGGCACGCTATGTAAGCGGTTATATATGTACTTATAAAAATGGGTTACGTGGAGAAGGTGCCACCCATGCCTGGTGCGAAGCCTATATACCCGACTATGGCTGGTTAGGCATCGATCCTACTAATAATTGTATAGCTAATGAAACGCATATACGTTTGGCCGTAGGCCGTAACTTTACAGATTGCTCGCCGGTGAAAGGAATTTATAAAGGGTCATCCGGCCATAAACTGGAAGTTGCCGTATCGGTTGATGATGATCATAATAGTTTAAATGCCGAATATAAGCCGGTTATTGAGCCCGATACCGCAAGCCCGGTAACTGCTTTTACAAAAAACAGTTACCAGCGCTATATGGAAATGATTCAGCAGCAGCAACAACAATAACTAAGTTTATTGTCCTCCCCTTGGTGGGTTAGGTGTTGTTGATACAGGTGGTACACCAAGTGTGCCTTGTTGATTTTCATTCTTTTTACCCGGAGTAGGAGTACCGCCATTCGGGTCCTCTGGATTTGGAGTATCCAACTCATTTTGGTCTTTATCTTTATCCTTTTTCTTAGGTGTGTTTGAACCAATATGATAAGCCACTGTAAACAATACGGCACGTGTAGCAAAACGGCGCTGTGAGTCCTGGTCCTCTATGAATTTTTTGCTGTTTATAAAAGTTTCCGATTTGAATTTACGGCTGTTAAATATATCGCGCGAGTTAAGGCTGAAAGAAAGCGATTTAGTAGCATCGTATTTGACGCCGCCGTCCATACCGTATATAGCCAGCCTGCTGCCCTGCGCAGTAACTTGTTTGCCCTGGTAATCGCCTCTAAGCTGGAAACCCAATTTTTTAGTTAGCTTAACATTGGCTGTTAAGTTCCCGTTGTAGGAGAAGCCTGATGAACTAAGTACATTTAAAGCAGGGTCGCCCTGGATGTTACGATAGTAAATATTAGCGTTAGCTGTCAAATCAAACCCCTTTATTACGGTAGCTTTAGCAATTAACTCATAACCCGAGTTGCTTGCGCTTTTAATGTTTTCAAAAGTGCTTAAGTTGGTGTTAGCCGTAAGCGGGGTTACTATTTGCTGGATATTATCATTGGTTAACCTGTAATAAATAGATGAGGTTAAGGTAATTGATTGCCAATAGTTAATGTAGCTCAACTCAACAGAGTGGGTGTCTTCCGGCAATAGATTGGGGTTACCCTGAGAATAATTTTGTATGTTACTTACATCTAAAAATGGCGATAACTGCCTGTCGTTAGGGCGGCTTACACGCCTGCTATAACTTAATTGCAATGTCCCGGTTTGGCTTAATTTTTCTGTTAAAAATAAAGTCGGGTAAATCCTAAAGTAATCCTGTTTATGCGGAGTTAATGTGGAGTAAGGAGGGGTGGCGCTAAAAGAAGTTAGCTCGGTATTGATATGCGCATCTTCTAACCTTAAACCGCCCTGTATGCCAAACTTG
>DASWOZ010000046.1:0-7343 GCA_036398535.1 Mucilaginibacter sp.
TGCTATTATTGGCGAGGTTACAGACACTAAGCGCCTGCAATATTATGCAGGTGGAAAATTAGTGGCTGATGTACCGGCTGATGATCTGGTATTAGGTGGTGGCGCCCCGGTTTATGAACGCGAATACCGTGAACCAGCTTATTTTGCAGAATACAAAAAATTCAGGATTGAAGATGTGGCAGAACCTGGCAACTTAATAGATGTAGCAGAGCATTTACTATCACATCCAAATATTGCGTCTAAGCGCTGGGTTACCGATCAATATGACTCTATGGTTGGTGTGGCCACCATGACCACTAATCGCCCCAGCGATGCAGCAGTGGTAAATGTAATTGGTACTGATAAAGCTATTGTATTAACAGTGGATTGTAATTCGCGCTATGTACATGCCGATCCGCAAAAAGGCACAGCTATCGCCGTGGCCGAAGCCGCGCGTAACATTACCTGTGCAGGCGGTGAACCTGTAGCGATAACTAATTGTTTGAATTTTGGTAACCCATATAAACCGGAAGTTTACTGGCAGTTTGTTGGCGCTATAAAAGGAATGGGTGAGGCCTGTAGTAAATTTGAAACACCAGTTACTGGTGGTAATGTGAGTTTTTATAATCAATCTACAGATGATGGCCCCGTATTCCCTACGCCAACTATTGGTATGCTTGGAATAATGGATGATCTGACTAATATGATGACATCAGACTTTAAACAGCCCGATGATTTGGTGTATTTGATTGGTGAATCTGTCAATGATATTGCGTCTTCACAATATTTAGCTTCATGGCATAAAATTTTAGCAGCACCCGCACCATATTTTGATTTGGATAAGGAATACGCCATGCAACAAGTGGTTAAAGAATTGATTAAGCATAAAGTGATCCAGTCTGCACATGATGTGGCTGATGGCGGATTATTCATAACCTTAATTGAATCGGCTATGCCAAATGGGTTAGGGTTTGATATTGTGGCAGATAATTCAATTCGTAAAGATGCCTTTTTGTTCGGCGAGGCGCAGGGCAGGGTGGTAGTAAGTATATCGCCTGACGATCAGGAACGCTTTATTGAAATGATGGCAACCAGCGAGGTTGAATTTAGTTTATTAGGTACCGTGAGCAATGGCTACCTGCATATTGACGAAGAATCATTTGGACATATAACCGATGTTAAATTGGTTTATGATAATGTATTACACAGTATATTAGGCGAATAATGTTAAAAGTAAACCGAGTACATCATATTGCTATTATTTGCTCGGATTACCAGCTATCCAAGCATTTTTATACCCAAATTTTGGGTTTTAAAATAATCAGAGAGCATTATCGCGCTGAAAGAAAATCATACAAGCTTGATCTGCAGGTGGGCGACCAATACCAGATCGAGCTTTTTTCATTTCCTGATCCTACCCCAAGGCCATCCCGCCCCGAAGCTGCGGGGCTACGTCATTTAGCTTTTGAGGTAGATAACATTAACGAAGCTGTATCTTTTATAACAGCGCAGGGCATAATTGTCGAACCGATCCGAACGGACGAGCTAACCGGCAAGTTATTTACCTTTTTTGCCGACCCGGATGGTCTACCGCTGGAGTTTTATGAAAAGTAACCATGCCGGGCATTTTTCGCTTCAAACAATTTAATGTAGACCAAACCGGTTGCGCCATGAAAGTTAACACAGATGGCGTATTGCTTGGCGCATTGGTTAATGCAGAAAACCCTGAAAATATATTGGATATTGGTACAGGCACTGGTGTTATCGCGTTGATGTTGGCCCAAAGATTTACCAATGCTCATATAGACGCGGTTGAAATTGATGGATCTGCCGCACAAACCGCAACCGGAAACTTTAATAATTCAAAGTTTGCCAACAGGTTGACTTGCTATCCTGAAGGGTTTAAAAGTTTTCTGGAATATTCATCTGAAAAAAAATATGATCTGATTGTTTCTAATCCGCCGTTTCATATACATTCACTAAAATCGCGGGCTAAAAACGAGGCGCTGGCTAAACATGCTGATGAATTATTTTTCGAGGATTTGGTTAACACCATCTCATTGCATCTTACAAAATATGGCTTATGCTGTTTGATTTTGCCATTGCAAACGGCTGTTTTAGTGAAAGATCTGATTGTGAAAGCCCATCTATATCTGCATAAAATTATCAATTTGTATTCTTTTGAAGATTCTGTACCACACCGGGAAATCTTATTCTTCGGCCTGCAGTATACAAAGTTGATTGAAGAAAAATTTGTAATTTACAACCAACCCAATATATACAGCCTTCAATATCGCGAAGCTTTAAAAGATTTTTTAACGATATTTTAGATAGCGTTTATGACTAAAATAGGTTTATTATCAGATACACATAGCTTTTTGGACGATGCCATTTTTAAGCATTTTGAGCAATGTGATGAGATTTGGCATGCCGGCGATTTTGGTAATATAGAACTGGCCGACCGCCTTGCCGCCTTTAAACCATTAAGAGGGGTATACGGCAATATTGACGGTAAAGAGATTAGACAAATTTGTCCCGAAGATCTGCGCTTTACAATTGAAGGACTTGATGTATGGATGACTCATATCGGGGGCTATCCGGATAGGTATGATTTACGAATACGTGACGAGATTTACAGCAATCCCCCCAAGTTGTTTATAACCGGCCACTCGCACATCTTAAAGGTTATTCACGACAAAAAAATAAATTGTCTGCATTTAAATCCAGGCGCGGCGGGTAAGCAGGGTTGGCAAAAAGTGCGTACTTTAATGCGGTTTAATATTTCTGATGGGCGGATACATGAACTACAAGTTATAGAACTGAAAAAATAAACCAGAAGATTGAATTTTGGAAGGCAGCACTTATTTTAAGGCAGTGCATGCTTAGAAAATAAGCAGACGTTTGGCCCAACATATTCTGCAATGACAATAGGGGGTTAAAACATATTCGCCTTGGCACTTTCCATTTCAAAAACGGAATCGATAAGCAGTTCTTTACTTTTACAGGCGGCTACGGCAAGCTCATCGCAGCGCTCGTTTTCGGGATGCCCATTGTGGCCGCGTACCCAGGTGAATTTAATATTATGCAATTTACTGACATCTAAATAGCGCAGCCAAAGATCTTTGTTTTTTTTATCTTTAAAACCTTTTTGAAGCCAGCCATGAACCCATCTTTTTTCAATGGCGTCAATCACATATTTTGAATCTGAAAAGATCATTACAGATTGATCTGGGCTTTTGATAGCCTCTAATCCTTTAATTACCGCTAATAGTTCCATACGATTATTGGTAGTTTTACGGAAACCTTCAGATAGTTCTTTATAATGCTTTCCTGAACGTAAAATTACACCATAACCACCTGGCCCCGGGTTGCCGCTTGATGCACCGTCTGTAAATATTTCGATCATTTTTTAGTTCGTGGTTGGCAGATAACAGCTATTTCCATTCCTCAAAAATAGAAAATTATACTATGAACCATGAGCCCATCATCTATCAACCCTTTTATTTTTCAATCTCAACGAATTTCCAATCACTACCACATCAGAAAAAGCCATAGTAAAAGCGCCAAACATGGGGTTTAAAAACCCTAATGCGGCCACGGGTATAGCAACTACATTATACGCGAATGCCCAAAATAAATTTTGTTTAATAGTAAGCAGCGTATGTTTACTTATTTGTAGAAAAGTAACCACCGAATGCAAGTCGGTATTCAATAAGATAACTTTGGCGGATTGTATAGCTATCTGACTGGCATCATTCATGGATACGCCGATATCGGCTTTGGTTAGGGCAGGGGCATCATTAATACCATCGCCAATCATTACGGTTTTACCTTTTTTGTTATAAATGTCAATAACCGCTAATTTTTCGTCGGGAAGTTTTTCTGAATGTACTTCATCAATACCAACTAGCTGTGCCACTTTTTTACAGCGGTTCGCTTTGTCCCCACTTAGTAAAACAGGTGTGATCCTCATTTTTTTGAGCTGAGCAATAAGGGCTATTGCTTCTGGTTTAATGGTATCATCAATAGCTATTTGAGCCAATAATTTTTGATTTTTATACAGGGAGATATTAAATTCACTTTTATCGGTTGATTTACCGGTCCCCAGGAAATAATGGTTGCCGTCCACATCTTCGGCACGCATGCCCAGCCCTTTTTCTTCCTGTGCAGATCGAAGGATCAACTTGGTTTGCCGAAGATTCTTTAATTCATGTACTAATGATTTTGCAATAGGATGATTGGAGCGTTCTTCAATAGCGGTGATAATACCCCTTACGGTTTCTATGTTCATTTTACCGCCTACTTTAATGTCTTGTATGCTAAACTTGCCGGTTGTTAAGGTGCCTGTTTTATCAAACACAACATACCTGGTGTTTACTACTGCTTCCATAGTATCACCGCCTTTAATTAGTATGCCGTTTTTTGCCGCGCGGCCTAAACCTACCATTACTGCTGTAGGTGTTGCTAAGCCCATAGCACAGGGACAGGAGATGACCAACACGGCAATAGCGTGCATTAACGCTACCTGTACACCTGTATGTGCTATAAAGTAAGTAAGCACAAAAGTTAACGCGGCTATTAATATAACTGCCGGGACAAATATGGCAGCTACTTTATCACCCAGTTTTTGTACTGGTGGTTTGGCAGCCTGTGCTTTTTTCATCAACTCGATGATTTGCGACAGTATTGTATTTGAGCCAACTTTGGTAGCCAGCATGTGTAAATTGCCATGCAGAATTATTGTGCCGCCAATTACTTTATCATATTTTTCTTTTTCAACGGGTATGCTCTCGCCGGTTAGCATAGCCTCATCAACCGAGGCATTGCCTGATAGCACTTCCCCATCAACCGGAATCTTATCGCCCTGGTTAACTAACAAAGTATCGCCGGGGCGAACATCTTTAGCGCTAATCACTTCTACCGTACCCTCAATTATCCGGTTGGCATTTACCTGCTGAAATTTCATCAAATCCTTTACAGCCGAAGTTGTTTGGGTTACCGAGCGTTTTTCAAATACATTGCCTAATAAAACTAAGGTAATTATGGTAGCGCAGGTTTCATAAAATTGGTAATGTTCACCCAAGTTTTGTATGGTACCTACCAGGCTGTATATAAACGCGGATGCAGAACCGATAAAAATCAATACATCCATATTGGGTACACCGCCTTTAACCGAGCTATAAGCACTTTTGCCAAAATGCAGACAGCCTACTATAAAAACCGGAAGGCATAATAGTAACTGCACTAAAGGAATATGCAAAAAATGCCACGGTAAAACCATGTGCAGCAAAAGCGGAGCCGTGAATATAGCGCAGAAAATAAACTTATTCTCAACCCTTTCATAAAACTTAGAGGTATGCAGGTCAAGATCATCAACTACCTTAAAGCCGAGGCCTTCTATATCTTTGATCACACCGGGTAATATGGTATCATCGGTAGTTGAAAATTTTACTTCTTCACCTGCAAAATCGACTAATATATCATGTAGTCCTTTTTTTTCTAAAAGCTTATGGATGGATAAGGCACAGTTATTACAATGCATCCCTGTCACATTCAACTCAATTAATTGCTCTGCCATAATACAAATTTAACTATAGCTACAAAGTAAACAGGTAAGCCGATTGTAATATTAGTAAGGAGAAGGGTTGCAGATATGTAAGAATTGCAAATGTTGCTTTTGTATTGCAAATCAATGATGTTAAAATACTTGCGTTATAACTTTTAACTCCTTTATTTTACTTTTCAACTTAATCAAAAAAAGCCTTTGCATTTAGGCCGGAGATTTTTACATTTGCACTCTCTAAAAACGGTAGATGTAGCTCAGTTGGTTAGAGCATCGGTTTGTGGTACCGAGGGTCGTGGGTTCGAGCCCCATCATTTACCCCATAACGCTTCTCAGGAAAACCGGGAAGCGTTTTTTTGTTTAGTTGTGCCGGTGTTTTATTATTATGGTTAGCTTGTCTGCTTGCATTCCCGTGATTTATAACAATATATTTAGTTAACATTGTGTTAATTAAATCGTATAACTGTAAATAGGTTATTAATTTTCGCCCGCTAATCTTTTTACTAATCACAGTTTCTGCTTTTGCTCAACACCCTGAAGCCACTTTATATAACCGTATCCATACAGAAAATGAACCGGAGAAAATAAAAACATGCCTGGAGCTAAGCAAGCTATATGCTGAAAATCAGCCAGATTCAGCGGTACATTATTGTTCCATTGCTATGAAGCTTGCTGAAAAACTTAATGATAAGCATAGCGTGGGGCTATTACTTATAGCAATGGGCCGAATAAATTCATGACATCATCAAACAGATTTGTCAATAAGCTTTTATAATGAAGCCTTATCTGTTTTTCGCAATATAGACGAGGCAGAGGGCATTGCACAGGCTTATGATGAACTTGGATTGCTTGACGGCCAGCAAAAAGATTTAAGCGATGCTACCCGCGACTTTAAAACAGCTACAAAATTCTACGAGAATAGCCATAGCAATGCAGGCATATTAGAAACTTATTATGGTCTTGGCCAAGCCTATGAGCAAAAAGGAGATACGGAAAAGGCATTATCTTATTATTTGAGGGCATTAGTTCAATATGAACAGTGGCAACAAAAACCCGAGGCTTATTTTTTATTGCTTGATCACATTGGCCATCTATATTTAAAAAAGGGGGATAGCGTTACCGCGCTTAAATACTTGGAAGAAGGTGCACATAACAGCAATACCACGCTTAACCGGGACACCCAAATTACGTTGCTGGACGAGGAAGGAAAAGTATATGAGCAGGAAGGATTAAAAGCCCGCGCTATGGACCTGTATAAGCAAGCCCTGGGTACAGCTAAAAAATATAACCGGCCTGAAGAACAAGCCAAAGTGCTGATTAATATAGCCGGTATATTGAAAAGTGATAACGCAGTACAAAGCTTAACTGATTTAAAAAGAGCATTACAGTTGGCCGATAGCCTGCACCAGCCACAACTGGAAGTTACTATATATGCAGCTATGGCGGGTGTTTACCGCCAGCAAAAAGACTATAAAGAAGCGATGACGGCGCTGGAAGAAAATCACAGGTTGCTGGACAGTTTACTGGATGCGAATACCAATAAAGAAATTGCATCATTGGATAGTAGCTATACGCTGGAAAGCTCCCTGAAAAAAATTGGTAACCTGCAAAAGATCAATAATAATGAAAAGATAGAGTTAAAAGTAAGCCTGGCTCTTTTAATTATGGTTATTGTACTGTTAATTGTATTAGGGCTTTATCTGAGGAAGATAAGCAGGCTAAACAAAGAGTTAAAAGCGGCAAACCGGTTAAAGGATACATTATTTTCCATTATCGGTCATGATTTAAAGGGCCCGGCAGG
>DASWOZ010000047.1:0-7161 GCA_036398535.1 Mucilaginibacter sp.
TCGGTAAAAAAGCTTTTCCATTGTATATCGGCTACGCTGGTAGTATCGGTTGTTACTGCCGCGTCCCTGAAAGTAGCGGGTAGCGCGGGCTTGGGCGTTTCAATATCTTTTGAAACTTTACAGGCGCTTAAAATAAGTGCTATAAAAGCGGCGCTGTATATATATTTTTTCATTGTCTTAGTTTTATTTGATTATGTTAATTCATCTATCAATGCCGGTTTTGAATCGTCCCTGTATTCAGGGTCGTCTTCGCCCAGCAATACAGCAACAGGTATACCGGTTATCCTTTCCTGTAAGGATTGGAATATAACGAACAGTACAGGTATGATAAATAACCCTAATAATACACCTGACACCATACCCCCGGCAGCGCCAATACTAATAGAATGGTTACCCTGCGCAGATGGGCCGGTTGCTATACTCATTGGGAACAAACCAAACACAAAGGCCATAGATGTCATGATGATAGGACGCAAACGCAGTTTGGCAGCCTCTAATGCTGATTCAATCAACGAGTGCCCTGCCCTGCGGCGCTGTACGGCAAACTCAATAATCAGGATAGCATTTTTAGCTAATAAACCAATAAGCATGATTAGCGCTACCTGTACATAAATGTTGTTTTCAATACCAGTTAAGCCTAATACCACAAATACACCCAGGATACCTGTAGGAATAGATAATATTACCGCTAACGGCAATAAATAACTTTCATATTGTGCTGATAATAAGAAGTAAACAAATATCAAACAAAGCATGAATACCACTGCAGATTGTCCGCCGGATGAGATTTCCTCACGTGTTTGGCCTGAAAACTCATAAGCAAACCCGGTTGGTAACTGTTCTTTGGCAACTTCCTGTATAGCCTTGATCGCATCGCCTGAGCTATAGCCCGGTTTTGGGATCGCATTTACTTCAATAGAGTTAAACAAGTTGTAACGTGAGGCGGTTTCTGAGCCATAAACACGGGTTAATTTTACCAGTGTATTGATAGGCACCATTTCGCCCTTGTTATTTTTAACAAATACACGGTCTATTGATGCCGGGTCGGTTCTGTCGGCAATATCAGCCTGCACTACCACACGGTAATATTTACCAAAGCGGTTAAAGTCTGATGCCTGTGAACTACCAAAATAGGCTTGCATAGTGGAAAGGACATCCTTAACACTAACCCCTAACTGGTTAGCTTTTTCATCGTTAACCTCTAATTGTAATTGCGGATAATCTGCTTTAAAAGAAGTGAAAGCATAGGCAACAGCCGGTTTCTGCATTAACTTACCAATAAAGTTATTGGCTACATCGCTGAATTTATCCAGCTTACCACCTGTTTTATCCTGCAATACAACATCTAATGCTTCAACGTTACTAAAGCCTGGTACGGTTGGGAAACTAAACACAAAGAATCCTCCACCGGATATGGCACCTAATTTGCCTCTTATAATATCCTGCAGGGCATTAATATCTTTTACCGCTCCCCTCTCTTTATTAGGTTTTAACAATACAAATATTACCGCTGCCGATGGGCTATTTGAATTGGTTAACAGGTTAAAACCGGATATGGCAGTAACAAACCTTGTAGCAGGCAATGCTCTTAGCTCGCTTTCAGCCTGATCAAGCACCTTAGTAGTTCCGCTTAATGACGTACCTGATGGTGTTGACACTGAGATGGCCACAAAGCCCTGATCTTCCGTTGGAATAAAGCCCGATTTTGTAGTGCTTACCAAATAAACAGTAGCAACAACTATTAAGGCAAGGCCACCCATACTGATCCATTTATTATGGATCAAAAATTTAACCCCGCCAATGTATCTGTTGCTAACAGCGTTAAAGCTGCTGTTAAACCCGTAAAAGAATTTTTGTTTAAAGCTTGTTTTAGCGGTGCCCGGTTTTTTATCGGCATGATTATCCTTTAAAAATAAGGCTGCCAAAGCAGGGCTTAAAGTTAACGCGTTAACTGCCGAAATTACGATGGCTATCGCCATTGTAAAGGCAAACTGACGGTAAAATACACCTGTTGAACCACTCATGAAACCAACCGGTAAAAATACCGCTGCCATTACTAATGTAATAGATATAATAGCGCCCGTAATTTCATGCATGGCTTCAACTGTGGCCGGCTTTGGGGACAGGTGCCTGTGCTCCATTTTGGCATGCACCGCTTCAACCACCACAATGGCGTCATCCACCACAATACCGATGGCCAATACCAGCGCAAATAAAGTTAACAAGTTAATAGAGAACCCAAATAACGACATGAAGAAGAACGTACCAATAATAGCTACCGGAACAGCAATTGCCGGAATAAGCGTAGACCTGAAATCCTGCAAGAAAATAAACACCACGATAAACACCAATATAAAGGCTTCTACCAAGGTGTGTTCTACCTGATCTATTGATTCGTCAAGCGCGGTTTTAGTACGGTAAAATTGATTGTATTTAATACCGGCAGGGAAATCTTTTGATGCTTTTTCCATCAGCTTATCAACCGCTATCTGGATCTCATTAGCGTTTGAGCCTGCTAATTGAATCAAACCAATACCTATACCATCTTTACCGTTTAGATGAGTAGCACTGGTGTAGGTGTAAGCACCTAATTCAACACGCGCCACATCTTTTAAATGTAATACAGAACCATCTGCATTGGCACGGATAGCAATATTTTCATACTCTTCCGGGCGGGTAAGCTTACCTTTGTATTTGATTACATACTCAAATACTTCGTTGCTTCTTTCACCTAATTTACCCGGCGCTGCTTCCAGGTTTTTATCCTGTATAGCTGCCATAACTTCGGCAGGTGTAATTTTGTATGCAGCCATTTGATTGGGATTCAACCAAACACGCATGGAGTAATCTTTTACACCACCAAATATGGTAGCCGAACCAATACCCTGGATACGTTTAATCTCTGGGATAATATTGATCTGCGCATAGTTGGCAATAAAAGTCTGATCATATTTTTTGGGATCTTCTGTGTAGATACCAATAGCACCAATCAAACTATTTTGTTGTTTGGTGGTGGTGATACCCTGTTGTACAACTTCGGCAGGTAGCTGGCTGGTGGCCTGTGCTACCCTGTTTTGTACGTTTACCGCGGCCTGATCCGGATTGGTACCTTGTTTAAAGTAAACCGTAATAGCCAATGAACCATCATTACTGGCGGTTGAGCTCATGTAGCTCATATTTTCCACACCGTTGATAGATTCTTCTAATGAAGGCGCTACGGAGCGCAATACCGTTTCGGCATTGGCACCAGGATATATGGCGGTTACCAATACCGCGGGTGGCGCAATATCCGGAAATTGTTGCAAGGGCAGCTTGGATAAGCCAAGCACTCCCAGTATGACCAGTAAAATGGAAATTACTGTTGCCAGTACCGGTCTTTGTATGAATTGTTTAAACATAATTGTAAGTTTTAATAGAAATTAGTTTTTAGCGACTTTATCAGTTGCTTTTTGAGGCGTGATTTTTTCACCTTCCTGCAAGTGGTCTACCCCGCTTACAACAATTTGGTCACCGGCTTTTACACCATCTTTAACTAAATAATTACTGCCGCTTTTACCTATTATGGTGATTGGCGATCTTTTTACTTTATTGCTATCAGCAACAGTGAACACAAATACTTTGTCTTGCATTTCAATAGTTGCTACCTGCGGCACAATCAATGCATTGTTATGTTGCAAACTCAAACGAACCTTGCCTGTATTGCCCGACCGTAGTAGCCCCTGTGAATTTGCAAAGCTTGCCCTAAGTGTGATAGCGCCTGTGTTTTTATCAAACTGGCCGTCTATCATATCTATTTTACCTTTTTTGGCATATGGGGTATTGTCTGCTAACAATAGGGTGATAGCTGGTAAACGGTTCAACTTGTCTTTTAAAGTTTCGCCGGGATATTGTTCTTTAAAGTTTACAAAATCCTTTTCGCCCAAAGCGAAATAAACGTGTACATCATGTACATCTGATAACTGGGTAAGTTCCTGCGCATCTGAAGGTGCAACCAGGCTACCTTGTTTTTTTAACAAACGGCCAATGTAACCGCTTACAGGCGCTTTAATTAAGGTATAACCTAAATTGATCTGCGCGGTTGCTACGTTTGCTTTTGCCTGTTCTACATTTGCTTTTGCAACCTGTAAAGCAGCTTTTGCCGAACGCAATTGGTAATCAGACACTACTTTGTTTTCAACTAAAGGGGTTAACTTATCAATTTCTAATTGTGAATTGGTAACATTTGCTTCGGCAGCGTGTTGGCTTGCTAAAGCATTGTTTAACTGTGCACGGTAAGGCAATTCATTAATTTTAAATAAAGGCTGGCCAGCGCTTACAAAAGCGCCTTCGTCAACAAATACTTTGTCTAATGTTCCGCTTACCTGCGGGCGAACTTCTACATTAACCGCGCCTTCTATAGAGGCTGGATACTCTTGGTAGGTGGTATCTGTGCCTGCAACAATGGTGGTTACCGGTAATGAGGGTGGCGGTACTGCCGTAACCGCTGCGGGTTTGGGCGAACAACTATATACGAATAGTACGATGAGTGCTAAAAATGAAATTTTCATGATGATATATTGAATTAGTGAGTTACTTATTTTGATTAGTGAATTAAAATTTGGATGATAGGATTAGACAAAGCCCATATGATGGCACGGTCCAGTATTAACCTTATATTATTAAATTGTTTAACAGCGTTAACTAATTGTTGTGCTGAGTGTGAACTTATATTCATTGTAATGGTATTTTTATTGATATTGAAGCACTTAACATTGTTAAATAATTTAACAATGTTCTATTTTTGTTATGAAAAAACTATTCGCTGATGGTTCTTATAATACCTGTGATTGCATTTTTCAAAACCAGGCGGTTGATCTCATCTGAAGAGCCACGGCTTAAAATGTTGATAGATATTAAACCATGTACAACCGACCAAAAGGTGTAGTACTGTGTGCAGATCAAGTCAGAATCCAAGTCATCAATATGCATTATCTCACCTATTACTTCACTAATTAAAGTATAAAGTGTTTCGGCCTCTTCCAAACCATTAACCAGTTCACAGCTACAATTGGTTTGCACACCAAACATAACCTGGTAAAGTTCTTTATTAGCAAATGCAAAGTTCCAATACGCAAACCACATAGCTTCCAATTGCTTGGCCGGTAAACGGTGTTTGCCCTTGGCCTCCTGCAAATCTTTTGCTAAAATCAAAAAGCCCTTACGGGTAAGCTCTAATAATATAGCTTCTTTGTTAGAGAAGTATTCATAAATGATAGGCGCCGTATATTCAATTGCATCTGCAATTTTGCGCATGCTTAAAGCTTGCCACCCCTCTTCCTTAACTATTTGAAGCGAAGCCTCCAGGATGTTAATCCTGGTTTCATCTTTCAAACGTTGTATCCTGTCTTTGCTTGCCATTGTTAATAGGGTATTAAATAATTTAACACCGTTAAGCAAATGTACAACGATAAATGATTAACAGTATTCATCGTTATGTAAATTTTATGTCATGCCAATCTGTTCATTAGTCAAAATCATTTAAAACAATATCCTCTTAAATAGCTTGTGCTATAAATAATATCACCATGAAAAATATAAAATATTTAGTTTTACTATTAGCCATTGCAACCAGCTTTAGCGCTTGCTTTGCAAGAGGCCACCGTGGCGGACGCGGCCATGAAGAAGTTCATCACGATGGTAACCGTCATGATGGTGAACGTCATTAATATTCATTTTTAATACTTACGGGATTTTAAAATCCCGTAAGTTTATTACTTTACTATTAATCGCATTCCCTCGCTATGCGCATTAAACTCTGGCGCATACATACTTTGCACAGTACTTATACCTGTTGAATAATTACCTGGTTGTACTACCCTTAACCTATACTCAAACACGTAATTACCTTTATTTAACTGGCTAATAAAAAAATTAGTAGCAACATCTTTTGTTACCTGGTAATAATATAAACCATCCTGATATTTATAGGCTGATAATATATCTACAGGTTCAGTACCTGCCGGGCGCATATCTTTTAGCTGTACATATTCAAAATCGCGCCCGGCTTTAAGGGCTACTACTACTTTTAGCACATCTCCGGTTTTAGGTATATGGTTTGCATCAACAGTTGCTAATATGGCACCCGTACCGGTTTGCTTTTCGATGAAATATTTGCGTTCAAGCTGTATACCGGTATTTGAAGGGGTGATCTTATCCAGTTGCTCTGTATATTGCCAATACATGGCGCCCCAATTAATAGTTTTGCTGCTATTGGTTATTTGTATTTTACCTAATGCAGGTTTAACCTGCTCATCAACCCAACTGGTTTTAAAATAGCCTGTACCTTTATCCGTTTTTATATCTGGTTTAATTTCATCCAATGGTTCACCATTTAGCTTAATTGCTGATGTGCCCGTATTATTCAGCAAGCTATCCCCTTTCATTAACAAAGCATAACATGCCTGGGCGGTGGCTTTAGTGGTTTTCCAATTGCTGATTTGTTTATTGCGTAAAAGCCATATCTTCATTTCTTCTGCAGCTTTGGCTTGGGTGCCGGCCTCGGTAAACAATTCTATCATTAATGACTGTGTTTCAATTGGCGATTGATACCAATAGTAACCTAATTGATTTTTTGCCCAATACATTCCCATATCGTCGTTTTGCTGGGCAGTTTCCATTAACGAGTGGATAATCATTTGCGCAACCTCCGTTTTTTTGTTGCGTAATAGCGTTAAAGCAATCATACCTTGTTCGTATAATCCTTGTGTGTTCCACTGTTTTTCGGCTATTTGCAGGTAATTATTTAACAATACCCGCATAGTAGTATCATGTGGATGGCTGGTAAAATAGCTTTCTGTATACCATGCATGTATTTCTGCCGAATTTAGTGTATGGTTATCATAGGTTTTATTGTCTTTGTTTCGTTTTGCTTCGTCTTTTAAATCATTATCCAGGTAATTGATGGCTTTATCAACAATTGCTTTTACTGTTTGGTCTGCCGCACTAATGATATTTAGATTATATAGCTGCCCAAGGCCTGCTAATATATACCGGGTAATGTAGCTATCGGCCCTGTTACCGCCAAACCACGGGAAACCACCATCGGGTAATTGCTTTTCTTTTAATTTGTTAATATTAGTTGTTAGCTCATAGCTCATTTTGTTTAGGTTAAAAAGCAGCGCC
>DASWOZ010000048.1:0-3714 GCA_036398535.1 Mucilaginibacter sp.
TGTAAACTATCCATTTGCCATCAGGCGAAATGTGCGGGAACCAGTCATTATAATCGGTATGGGTAATCTGGGTTTGTTCGCTTCCGTCAGGTTTCATGCGCCAGATTTGCATGTGGCCAGAGCGTACCGAGTTAAAATAGATATACTTACCATCAGGCGTATATTCCGATCCGTCATCATAAGCCGCGTCTGTAGTCAGCCTTTCCTCCGTGCCGCCCTCCGGCGAAACTCTGTAAATATCAAAATTACCATCACGCTGACTGGTAAATATTAACCACTTGCCATCAGGCGACCAGCTATGGATATAAGATGGCGATACCGTAGTAACCCGTTTTGGGACCCCGCCTGTAATGGGCACTACATACCCAACTGATTTACCATTGTCCTTAATCTTATCTCCAAAACTGCTAATAGCCAGCATTTTGCCATCAAAGGAAATTACATGGTCATTGTTATTGCGTTTTACTTCGCCAGTATTTAAAAGCGTAGGTGTATTGGTTGCCAGATCATAGGTGTACAACAGGTCATCCTTGTTATATAATAGTTTTTTACCGTCGCGTGTCCAGTTGGGTGCCTGTATTGATTTATCATATTGGTAAATAATACGGCTGTTTTGGGTTGCCATATCCAGTATCTCAATATTGCTGCCAATGTAATCTTTATAAGGTGTAAAATCAGGCTTTGCAGGCACCACGATACGTACATTGCTGAATATGGCTTTTTCTGCTTTTCCGTTATTGTGCGAACAAACAAATAGCCCTGCATAAACATCGTTGCCAATTTCTTTGGTAGTATAGGTATCTGACGTAAAAGGATCGCCTTTGCGGGCTACCGATAGTGTATACACATCACCTCTTCTTTCTAACTGCACTACATTAGCATCTTCAACCTTTGATACTATTTGGTAAGTAGAATCGCCTGTTTGGGTGCGGTATTGCATACTTACCAGTTTAACACCATGTACCGCAGCATCCACATATTTTGAGGTTGAATCTAAGCTTGAGCGTATCATCAAGCCAATTTTACGATGCTCATTAACGCCTTTACCTACAAATTGCACGTTGGCACGCAGTATAAAATCGCCTTTCATTTTTTTCCATAAAAAATGGAAGCCATCGTGCTTTGCCCAGATATTGGCGCCTGAGCCTGTTATGGTGTATTGTTGTGTTTGCGGATTGTAAACCGTACTGCCTTGTGGACTAACATTACCAATGTCGGTTTGGCCGTCAAATATGCCTAACGGGTTTGATTGGGCGCCTGCGTTTAGGCATATAACAGCCAATAACGCAACCATTAAAAAGGGTAGTTTCTTGTTCATAAGTAGGGCATTAGGATTAATAATAATTGGTTTACTAAGGTAAAAATTATTTATAAATAGCCCATACTTTTTTGAATAGGTTTAGGTTAGCATTCAGAAATTAGTTAATACTTGCTTTGACTGGTTACCGTCCTTCCTAAGGATTAAAATTTGACAGAACACCGAAGGGGATGACTATAATCTCGCCCTTGTCATTTTGAGATTTAAAATCCGAGGGGATTCTGAAGGGGAAATGACCATGTACCCCTCCATGTCATTGCGAAGAATCTTCTGCTTCAAGCAGGTAGTAAATGGAAAGCGACGACTTGATTAGCATATAAAAGATTCTTCGCTACGCTCAATGATAAGCATATTATGATAATCAATCTGCTACAAGTACCTTGACCGGCTCAAATACAGTTTCAATAAGCTCATTTTGTTGCTTATGTGCATGATCGGCAAAAAACTGTTTTTTATAGTCGCGATAGGAGCTTACCGCACCTATAAGGCTTAAAAATTTAATATAGCACCAAGCCATATCCAACTGGTAAGTTTTAAAACCCGAACGCGCACTTTTAGGATATAAATGATGATTATTATGCCATTCGCCTGCAACATATCCCGGCCACACCTGATTAATTGACATGTCGTCACGATTATAATCAATACCTTCCCGGCGTTTATCTTCTCCCTTACCGTGGCCCTCATAATTAAATGTACGCACGCCTACCGCCCAAAAACCGGCAGCGCCAAAAATTGCGCATGCAAGCCCCATGCCGCCTGTTAAATAAAATACACCAAACCAAAACCCCCAGTTTAAAGCAATACCAATCATCGTATTTAAAGGTTTAGCTAATGTTCCCCATATATTATACTGAGCATAAGTGTTGGTTTTAACACCTGTATGGCTCATTAGCCTAACACATCGCTTATAAGTTTTTTCGGTCATGTTACGGGCAATAGGCTGATGATTTACATCTGCCAAAAAACAATATAAAAAGCCACCCGAGGCATTATATGGGTCGCCGGGCTGGTCTGACAATGCATGATGGACATGGTGCGATACGGCGTAGATCTCCTCCGGTATAATTTTTAGGGTCAGATTCTGGGTGAAAAACCGCCAGAACTTATTGCTGAACTTATAGGCATTATGTGTACAATACCTATGATGCCAGATGGTACCGTGCGTACCCATAATGATCATACTATACACAAATGCAATTATCAATAATTTAATTGAAAAGTATTTAAACAGGAATAAGAACAAAAAAGGCGCTAAAGCAACTACCAGCATCCAACTTAAGAAGGACAGCCAGTTTTTTTTATCTTTAAAAATGTTTAATCTTGAAAAAAACGCTTTAAAAATCACCCTTGAAGAGGGTTTTGAGAGGTTACCAAACTCATCTTTCCACCCGTAAACAGGCGGTTCCAGTACATTATTTAAAAAGGGCATCAGCAAATCAGGGTTTAAACCACATTAATTGTGGTTTGTAATAGGAGTGTAATATATACTAATAAATCGGCTTCTATGATAAATATTTCAGTATTTAAATTTTCATATATTTAAAATATTTATTAATAAAGCCCGTTGTCAGGTGTGAAATTTACCCAATCAGGCCATCACACAACGTTCCCCTTTTAGTAATAATTCACACTGGGTGTAATCATCAGGCACCGCAATTTTGTCTACCTCGTTTTTATAGTTGCGTTTAATTTCCTTCCGGCGGCGAGCCTCAATAAAACGCCTTACATGTTCACGGCCCTCTAATATCAATCCCGGAATTTGAACAGGCATATTATTTTCATCTTTGGCTACCATGGTAAAATAACTGGTATTAGTATGTTTAACCACGTTGGTCTTAATGTTTTCGGAGATTACACGTATGCCAACTACAAGCGATGTGTTACCTACATAGTTTACAGATGCCATTAATGATACCAGCTCACCTACCTCTACCGGTTGTAAAAAGTCTACCGTATCAATAGATGCGGTTACACAATAATTGCCTGCATGCTTTGCCGCACATACGTAGGCTACTTTATCCATTAAGGACAGTAATATACCACCATGTATTTTACCACCAAAGTTGGAATAGGAAGGGATCATTAATTCGGTAATTACTGTTTCGGAAAAACTAACGGGCTTATAAGCTGACGGGCTGGCTGACATAAATTAATCTATAAAAGTTACTATTCAAAAATACACTATTACACTACTTTATAGCTATTATGCTATAAATTTAATGTGGATCAATTGCCCGGAATGGTTGAATTTTAATTATTAAGATTTAAATTGGCAAAAATTATCCCGAAGTGAAACATATTCTTTTTTTTGCTATCACCCTTTTATATATCCAGATCTGTTTTTCGCAACAAGTGGTTGACCGTAAGAAAAGCCTGACCAGTATGGTGGTAGA
>DASWOZ010000049.1:0-3309 GCA_036398535.1 Mucilaginibacter sp.
GCCGCCCTGATGATAACTGTCAACAATTTGCGCTTAAAGAATCATTTGATAAAATGAAAGCTGAGCGTACCGCCATGACAGATGCATGGAAAAAACGTATCGCTAATACTGGTTGTACAGCTAAAACACTACCTGTAGCGCTTGAAAACGCAGGCGCGGCGGGTATACTCACTAATACATGGTCTGCAGGTTTTGGAGTAGATAAAATATTCCAGGCTTACACCAAAATAGTGCCTACGGTAGATATTGCATTAGAAGACTATGGTTTGCTTTACCGTTTAACCGAATCGGGCAGTAAACCAACGATCAGCATGCATACTGAATCGAAAGAGTTAGGCACGGTGCCCACTTTTAACACGATAGCCGAAATTAAAGGTTCAGAAAAACCAGATGAATATGTAATGCTATCTGCTCATTTTGACTCCTGGGACGGTGGTACGGGCGCTACTGATAATGGGACAGGCACATTGACCATGATGGAAGCAATGCGGTTGTTAAAGAAATTTTATCCTCATCCCAAACGCACTATCCTGGTTGGCCATTGGGGCAGTGAAGAAGAAGGCTTAAATGGCTCTCGTGCGTTTGTAGAAGATCACCCGGAAATAGTACAGCATTTACAGGCATTATTTAACCAGGATAATGGTACAGGCCGGGTAATCAATCTTTCAGGACAAGGATTTGCTGATGCCAAAACTTATCTGTCCCGTTGGCTTGCTGCCGTACCGGATACCCTAAAAAATCGTATCAAAACCACCTTCCCGGGAACGCCAAGTGGCGGGGGCTCAGATAACGCTTCGTTTGTTGCAGCAGGTGCTCAGGGATTTTCTTTAGGAGCGCTTAACTGGGCTTACGGTGCCTATACCTGGCATACTAACCGCGACACTTACGACAAAATAGTTTTTGATGATGTACGTAACAACGCGTTGTTAACAGCCATATTAGTTTATATGGCTTGCGAAGATCCTGAAAAAACACCAAACACTAAAGCCGAGGGTGTTAAATGGCCGGTTCCGGTTAAAGCGATACGCCGTGGTTTGTTAGATAAATAATTTTGATTAACAAAAAATCCCCTTTAGTTTTTAACTAAAGGGGATTTTTTATTTGCTGTAAACAGTCAATAATTATTCGTCGCCTCCAGATTGTGCATGTTTGGCCCTGTCCGATTCTGTTTTCTCTTTTTCAAGGGCTATTTCATATTCCAATTCAGGATCAATGTTTTGTGCTTCCACCCTTCTTGCTTTTTCCATCAGGTTTTCATGATTAGCCTGCAGATAGGCCAGTTCTTTTTTACCGTAAGAGAACTTGGTAAATAATACAAACAATACAGGTACAATAAAGATGGAAATAGTTGATGAAGCAATCATACCACCCAACACCGTTACACCAATTGTATTTCTTGATTCGGCACCGGCACCCGTTGCCAGTACTAACGGCAACACACCCAAAATAAACGCCATAGAGGTCATTATAATTGGCCTTAAACGTAAACGTACAGCCTCCAGTGTGGATTTGATTAACTCCTCGCCACGATCAACCCTTATTTTAGCAAACTCTACTATCAGAATAGCGTTTTTAGCAGACAATCCTATCAGGGTAATCAATCCTATTTGCGCATATACGTTATTAGTTATTGAAGGTGTAGTAGTAAGTGCCACAATAGCCCCAAAAGCACTGATAGGCACAGTTAACATTACCGAAAAAGGTACCGACCAGCTTTCATATAAAGCGGCAAGGAAAAGGAATACGAAAATAATGGAGAATAAGAAGATATATACGGTAATTGAACCCGCCTTAATTTCTTCATAACTCAATCCGGAAAACTCATAAGTATACCCACGTGGTAATATTTTAGCACATAAAGCCTTCAATTCCTCAATTGACTGGCCACTGCTATACCCTGGGGGAATAGAACCGTCAACCTGTGCAGAACGGAAAAGGTTAAAATGCGTAATCAATGGAGCAGCAACAGCAGGCTTATAATTAATAACCGCACTTAAAGGCAGCATGGTACCCACACTATTACGTACATAATATTTATTCATGTTGGATATAAGTGCGCGATAGCCGGTATCAGCCTGTATAACAACATGGTAGGTACGATTGTATAAAGTAAAGTTACTTACAAACAAACTGCCCATATAGGCTTGAATGGTTGAGAATACATCTGATATATTTACCCCAAGTTTCTGGCACTTTTCCCTGTCTACACTTAAATCAAAGCTTGGTGTATGTGCCGAAAAGTAAGTATTGGCAGTTGAGGTAGCTGGTATTTTTTTTGCAGCCGCTACAAACTTTTTCACTACTTTTTCAAAAGCATATATATCATCATTTGAACTTCCCTGCTCAATTTGCATACTAAAGCCCGCGGCTTGCCCTATACCCCTTATTGGCGGCGGCTGGGCAACTACTACATTGGCATTTTTTATACCTGCTTTAGCAATCCGGTTTTTAAGAACATCCATTATGCCGGGTACCATTGTTTCGGGTGTGGTACGCTCATCCCAGGGTTTAAGCATACAAAACATAGAACCATTATTTGAGTTGGCCCCACCGTTTAATATATTAAAACCGGATATGGCCGTATAATGCTGTACGCCAGGAGTTGTCGCAACTATCTTCATCAGCTTTTCCATAACATCTACGGATTGAACGGTTGATGAAGCTTCGGGCATTTGATAAGTTACATATAATCGTCCGCCATCTTCAGATGGTACAAACCCCGAGGGTTTTGCTTTAAATAACAAGTATGCACCTACACAAATACATATTAATATGATTACTACATATCTTGAACCTTTAATACTCCTTCTTACACCATTGGTATATTTAGCAGTTATCTTTTCAAATCCTGTATTAAAATAATGGAAAAACTTATCAAGCCAGTTTGATTTTTTTGAATAAGGTTTACTTGGCCTTAAAAGCAATGTACAAAGTGCAGGAGTTAAAGACAATGCAATAAAGGCTGAAAGCATAACCGATATAGCAATGGTTATAGCAAACTGCTGATATAAACGCCCCACAATCCCCGGAATAAAGCCTACCGGGACAAACACAGATGCCAAAATAAGAGCAATAGCAATTACCGGAGCTGAGATTTCTTTCATGGCATGATAAGTGGCCTCTTTAGGGGACATGCCTTGTTCATCAATATAATGCTGCACGGCTTCAACCACAATAATAGCATCATCCACCACAATACCTATGGCCAGCACAAAGCCAAACATGGTTAATGTGTTTATGGTAAAGCCCAGTGGTATAAAGAAACAAAATGTGGATAGAATAGATACAGGTATAGCGAGGATAGGTATA
>DASWOZ010000050.1:0-1623 GCA_036398535.1 Mucilaginibacter sp.
CACCATTTTAATAGCTGCAACTTCCGTTCACTGTCAAACAATGAATTTAGTTCATTAATCATATCCAGGTTAAACAGGTTGCCATGTTTAAAAAGCAAGGTTCTGGCTATGCTGTAATTTAAAAAACTATCGTTGCAAAACTGTATAACAGCATTGTAACGCATATTGCTGCTGTTATTCACTTCCCTTATAAAGCCTATACCCAACAGGTCATTATAAGCAGCATTATATTTCCTTATCGTATCGCTAAGCACGTATTTATGAACGTCGAAATTTTGGGCTGAGAGATCCATAGCCTCAACCAGCTCTTTTATAATGAGGGTTTTTTCGGCAGCATGCGGCCCGAGGTATACTTTATTTAAAATGAATATCGACTGAAGCTCATATATACATACATGATCCACATTACTAAGCGAAAAATTATGCTTGTGCTGCTGGTAGTAAAACTGAAAATATAAGGGATGATTAAAATTTTCCGCAACCTCAATACCTATAAAGTTTTGAGTTGCCGGGTTTATATTCGTACACAAGTTCCGTATCTCATTTATATTGAACAGGGGCACATTTATACATTCATCATTTGCGGTTACAAAACCGTCGAACCATTTATCATTAAAGTTTTCAATTTTGTGCCTGTGATTTATCCAGGTAGAGGTACGCATGGATAAAATCAGTTTAAACGAGCTGTGCAGCTGGTAAAAGGAGAAGATGTTCAGTATTTGTTCAAAAAGCAGTTCGAATTGCTCGTTCTTAAACGTATGCTCATCAAGCCCATCAACAATTAGATAAAAATTGCCATCATGCTTTTTATCGGCTTCCAGCAAGGTCGAAAAATCGGTATCGGTACCATAACCGAGTAATGATAACATCCATTCATTGATATCCTTACCACTTAAAAAAATATTGATAAGCGCATTACTACTAAAAAACAGTATGATGTCGTTGCTATTACCGTTATCGTTTTGTTCCAGGCGCTCTTCAACCCAATGGCATAATGCCAGCGTTTTGCCATAGCCCGCGGGCGCTATTAATGAAGTTGCTATATAGTCCCTGCTAAGGAAGGCCTCAAAATGATCGGTAATAAATTTGCGTTTAATAGTTTGGTTGTAGGGTATGCCCGACCTGTTTTTTAATACCTGCAAGGTAAAACCGGTTATTTTATGGGCGCTGTTTTTAATGTTTTCCCAGCACACGTCAATAGTTTTAGCATCTTTCGTGTTGGGTTCATTATGGTCGCAAAAATCGGCCCAGCCGGTATAGTCGCAATACCTGGCCATGGCATTTAAGGTGAATAATGAAGGCTTAAATTTACTGTAGGCGAAGCCGTAAACCCTTTTTAAAGTAGTTTCGCTGATCAGCATGTTGGTTAGCCTAAAAATAGCTATGGAAAGTGCCTTGCAATCGGCGGGAGAAATGTCATGGTACCACGCTCTGTGTAGTACATCCCCCTTTAGTTTCTCAAATTGTTTTAAGTTGAACAGCGTCATAGGTATATAATGTAGTTTTATAAGTCATCTCGGTGCATCTAAATCAACGGGGTATTAAAACACATTTTATTATTAGGATAATATTAACCATTAATTGAATAATATTTTCAATATATCGAAATTGTTATACTATAAG
>DASWOZ010000051.1:0-3428 GCA_036398535.1 Mucilaginibacter sp.
CATGGCATCGCAGCAATTTAATGTGGCAAGCTATACCATCACCGAAAAAAAACTATCAGACCATTACCCCGTATGTGCCGATCTGATTTTGAGATAACTGTTTATAATTGCCGTAAAAATTACAGAATTAAAACCATTAGCCCGGTTTAACGTATTAAACCATTCAACCTAAAATCGTAAGTTTGCGCCTATGGAACAAAATTTGTTTGTTTACAATACTTTAACACGCAAAAAAGAAGAATTTAAACCGCTTAACGCGCCGCATGTAGGCATGTACGTATGCGGGCCAACGGTTTATAGTGATGTACACTTAGGTAATTGCCGTACTTATATATCTTTTGATCTTATTTTCAGATACCTTACCCAGATAGGTTATAAGGTACGGTATGTACGCAATATTACTGATGCAGGGCACTCAGAAGGCGATGGAGGAGATCAGGGCGAAGATAAAATATCTAAAAAAGCAAAAATCGCACAACTGGAGCCTATGGAAATTGTACAAAAGTACACCGTAGGGTTTCATGATGTACTACAAATATTTAATGTACTGCCGCCAAGTATTGAACCTACAGCAACCGGCCACATTATTGAGCAGATTGAGTTAGTAAAAGAAATACTGGCCAGCGGATTTGCTTATGAGGTAAACGGTTCCGTTTATTTTGATGTTGAAAAGTATAATCAAACGCAGGATTACGGTATTTTAAATGGCCGTAACCTGGATGATATGTTAAATAATACCCGCAACTTGGGCGGACAGGAAGAGAAACGGGGCAAACTTGATTTTGCCTTATGGATAAAAGCCAAGCCCGAGCATTTAATGAAATGGCCCTCACCGTGGAGCGTTGGCTTCCCCGGCTGGCATTTAGAATGCTCGGCTATGAGCCATAAATACCTGGGCGATCAGTTTGATATTCATGGCGGCGGTATTGATCTGATGCCTACCCATCATACTAATGAGATAGCACAGAATGTAGCCTGCTGCGGTAAAAACCCAGCTAACTATTGGGTACACACCAATATGCTGACGGTTAACGGGCAAAAAATGTCAAAATCATTAGGCAATAGCTTTTTGCCCCATGAGTTGTTTACGGGCGACCATTCTATATTAGACAGGGGTTATAGCCCCATGACGGTACGCTTTTTCATGTTACAAGCACATTACCGCAGTACACTTGATTTTGGTAATGAAGCCATGGAGGCCTCAGAAAAAGGATTTAAACGCTTAATGAGCGCTGTTGGATTATTAGATAATTTAAAAGCAGCAGATAAATCAGAAATTGAAATTGCGCCATTAATGCAACGTTGCTATGATGCCATGAATGATGATTTTAACAGCCCGGTTTTAATTGCCGAATTGTTTGAAGCATCACGGATCATCAACTCTATAAATGATGGAAAATTGAAGATCGACCCCAATAATTTACAACTTTTAAAAAACATGATGGCCCTGTTTGTGTTTGAAGTTTTAGGATTAAAGGATGAACAGGCCGAAAATGACGACCTGCCTAAAATATTGAACTTCATTGTTGCGTTACGAGGCGAAGCCAAACAAAACCATGATTATGCTACATCTGACAAGATAAGGGATGGCTTGCAAAAAATCGGTTTCCAGTTAAAAGACAGCAAAGATGGCACCAACTGGGCTAAAATTTAATCCATAAATTTACGTTACATCAGGAATAAAAATAAATTATTAGCTGTAAAGAAAATGCCCGCAGCTTAAAATAATTACTAAATTGACCAAAATTTATCATGAGCATGAAAAATATCCTATGTGCCGCCATTCTATTTGCCGGTTACACAACCTCAGCTATCGCACAAACACCAGCTACTGTTAATAAGGTAACCAGCGCCGAAGAAAGCTTTAATAAATTAGTGGCACGCAAAGGCATAAAAGATGCTTTTTTAGAAGTTGCTGATCCGGCAGGCATTGTATTTAAACCAAACGCCGTAAAGATCACCGATTTTTATACTAATATTGAAAAACAACCGGGTAGCTTAAAATGGGAACCTAAGTTTGCCCGTATCTCGGCAAACGGAGACCTGGCTTTTACTGCCGGCCCTTATATTTATCAAAATGGCAAAAGTGATGATGATAAAGTGTTTGGCGATTATGTATCCATATGGCGCGCCGATGCCGAAGGTAAATTAAAACTTTTAATAGACTTAGGCATTCAACATCCGGAACCAGAGCAAGTTGCTACTACAGATTTTAAAGACCCTGACCCAGGTAAAAAACCGGAAGTTAGCAAAGACCCATTTAATGGTAAAAATGTAATATTAGGTACTGATAAAACATTTAATCATACCGCCTCGTCGGTATCTACCATAGCTACCTATAAAGAATTTTTAAGCCCTGAGGCAAGATTTTATTTCCCTGGCTTTGAGCCAATGACCGGGCAGGACCGGATATTGAAGTTTATCCAAAATGAAGCGATTAGCATCAGTGCCGAAACGGTTGATGCAGGCCGCGCTACCAGTAATGACCTGGCCTACAGCTATGGCCGTGCCCGTATCAAAAAGGGAAATGTAGTGAGTAATTACAATTACGTACGCATATGGGAAATTGACAAAGCCCACAAGTGGAATATCCTGCTGGAAGTATTCTCGGCAGTAGAGAATGAATAATAGAGATTAGTAGTTAGAAGAATTTACAAGCTAAGCTTTAACTGCAAAGCCCTTATAAGTTAAACTTATAAGGGCTTTGCAGTTAAATATAATTTTAATTTATTGCCTTTTGACAGGCCTAATCTCTCAACTTAAAACAACTGTTCAATAATATCATCAGTTGAAAGCCCTTCGGCTTCGGCATGATAGCTGCGAACAATGCGGTGGCTTAAAATTGGCTTGGCTACAGCCCGTACATCTTCAATATCCGGCGAGTATTTACCATTAATAACCGCATGGCATTTTGCACCCAATATTAAAAATTGCGATGCGCGGGGGCCAGCGCCCCAGTTTAACAGGCGTTTAACCTGTGGCGCAGCAAATTCGCCATCGGGGCGTGTTTTGGCTACTAATTTTACCGCGTATTCTAATACATGGTCGGTAACTGGTATGTTTCTTACCAATTGCTGAAAATAAATGATCTGCTGGGCGTTTAACTGCTTATTTACTTCTTGTATTAAGCTGCCGGTTGTATTTTTAACTACCTGCATCTCTTCGGCAAATGAAGGGTAGTTTAAAGTAACCTTAAACATAAAGCGGTCAAGCTGCGCCTCTGGTAACGGATACGTACCTTCTTGCTCAATAGGATTTTGAGTGGCTAAAACAAAAAATGGCTGAGCCAATTTATGGGTAACACCTGCGGCAGTAACCGCTTTTTCCTGCATTGCCTCCAATAAGGCGGCCTGGGTTTTTGGCGGTGTCCTGTTTATCTCATCCGCTAAAATAATATTAGAAAAAACCGGGCCGGGTATAAATTTAAA
>DASWOZ010000052.1:0-1550 GCA_036398535.1 Mucilaginibacter sp.
CAACAGACTTTACTTTATCCAGTATCAAATGAATGGTCGCCCCTTCGTTATAGGCCGGTATTATTATCGATAATTTTTTTAAAGGCATTTGTTTGGTGTTAATCACGCCTGCTTTCAACTGTATAAATAAACCCATCGGCACGATAGTAGCCCAAATTATACTCTATTGGCCGGTCGGCCTGGTCGTATACAAACCTTTTCCTGAATAATATGGGGCTGCCAAGTTCAACATCCAGCTTAGCCGCAATAAGTTTATCGGCAGCACGGGCGCTTATTTCCTCTTTCGATAGTTGTGCCGTAACCAGATGATCCTTCTCCAAGATCTCATACAACGGGCGCGAAAAATCCTCTTCGCCGGTCAAACCTACACGGGGATGAAAGTAGGAAACAAAATATACGAACGGCCCTTCGGTTTTACCCCTTAAGCGCTCGAGCTTTAAAACTTTCTTATCGGTTTTTATTTCAAAAAAATTGGCAACCTTTTCTTCAGGGAATACCCAGCTTAAATGCAGTTCAAAGTTTTTTATGGCTATGCCCCTTGCCTTCATTTCCTGCGAAAAGCTCATCCAGTTCATGGATTTTGAACTAACCGCCATGCTGGCCACCTTGGTACCTACACCTTTTTTACGAACTAACAAACCTTCGTAAACAAGCTTATTCAGCGCCTGGCGCAATGTAGTGCGCGAAATAGCTAAGCGCTTTGAAAGCTCAACTTCATTCGGTATAAATTTTCCGCCCTGGTATTGTGGGTCTGAAATTAGTTTGCGCAACAAATTCTCCGCCTGCACATGCAGCGGAACTGGGCTTTTGTGGTCGATCTTTAATTGCATAGTGTTATAGGGGCATAATTGAAAATGAAAAAATACTGTTTAATTATTTACGTATAAACATACCGCACAGTGTTTTAACAGGTTATTCTTAGCCAAATGTATGTAATAGTTGTGTTATGCAGTATATAATGTTGTATAATAATTATTTCGCTGTAAAATGAACTTATGTAACTATGTGCAAACAAAAAAAATGGGCTTATTTTCGGCAATAGGTTACAACATACTTACCCTGAAATTAATACATATCAAAGCGCATTTGTTTTTTACGCCTAATTAGAAAAGCACATACCATTGCTAAATCGGTTTTTGAATTTGACGGGTAAATCAGTTATATTTATCAAGCCAATTATTAAAGGGCACGAAATTGCCCTTTGAACTAAATTATACCTTAAAAATGAAAATAAAACACTTAACTACGCTATTGCTTTTGTCGGTTATCCCATACGGGTTTTCTTATGGTTCCGCGATAAAATTAAAGCGTAACAATATTTTTACCGCTACCGACTCATTATTTAAACCCGCGAATATTTTTCAGTCGAATATGGTTATTCAACAGCAGAAAGACTTCGCAATTTGGGGTAATGCTACGGCGGGCAATACGGTTACTATAAAAGCCGACTGGACAGACAAAGCTGTTACCGTAACAGCAGATGGCTCAAATTACTGGAAAGGGCAGATACCCGTACCGAAAGCAATACCCGGTAACTTTACACCGCATAC
>DASWOZ010000053.1:0-7624 GCA_036398535.1 Mucilaginibacter sp.
AACGGCTCATCCATTAAAAGCAGTTTCGGTTTAATAGCCAATGCCCGCAAAATAGCCAAACGCTGCTGCTGGCCGCCGGATAAATGCAGGGGTTTATGATCGCTCAATGTTTCCAGCTTCCCAATATGTAATAATCTTTGTATCCATTCGCCGTCATTCGTAGCATACTCCAGGTGCTGCCGAACGCTCATATTAGGGAACAGCGCATAATCCTGAAAAACAAAGCCCACTCTTCTTTTTTGAGGCGATAGGTTGATGTTTGACGAAGGCTCAAACCAAACAACCTCGTTAACCAGCAGACTGCCTTTTTCTGGCGTAATTAAACCCGCGATAATTTTTAAAAAAGTAGTTTTTCCAGAACCGGAAGGCCCATAGATTTTGGTGATGCTTCCCAATGGAAATCGGCGGTCAATTTTTAATATTCGCCTGCCCTGGTAAGCTTTCAGTTTTTTTTCTATATCAATGCTGATCATTCCAACGGGCTTTTAGCGTGGTACTTATTAAATATAAAAACACTAATCACCATTATAAAAGTAATGCTCAATAATATTAATGAATAGGTATTAGCGGCAGCATAATCCATGCGCTCAACCGAGTCATAAACCGCGATTGAGGCCACACGGGTAACATTGGGGATATTGCCGCCAATCATCAGCACTACACCAAATTCGCCCAGTGTATGCGCAAAGGTGAGTACCGCTGCCGTTAATAAAGAGGGTTTAATATTGGGTAACAGCACATGCAAAAATGTTTCGCGCTTGGTTTTACCCAGCGTGTACGATGCCTGTGCCAATGATACGGGTAACTGTTGTAGGGCCGATTTGATAGGACCGATCATAAAAGGCATGCTATAAATAAATGATGCCAAAACCAATCCCTGAAAGGAGAATACGAAACGAACATCAAATGTATCCTGCAGCCATTTACCAACCCCGTGTTGCGGGCTAAATGCCAGCAGCAAATAAAAACCCAGCACAGATGGCGGCAAAACCAACGGCATGGTGATAATAGCTTCAATCACAACTTTAAAAAAAGACCGCCCCTTAGACAGCCACCAGGCAAGCGGCAAGCCTGCAACCAGCAGCAACAAGGTGGTTATACCTGCCAATTTTAAAGTAAGCCATATAGGCGCCAAGTCTGCCATTTTATTTATTGTACATGATAGCCATATTCTTCCAATATTTTTTTGGCGTTGGCGCTCAGCATGTATTTATAAAACTTCTCCGCGTTTGCTTTATTCGTGGTGCTTTTTAAAACCGCCATTCCCTGCTCAATGGGCGAATAAAGCGCGGGATCAATCACACTCCAGTAAAGCTTGGTTTTATTAGCCGGATCTTTTACCAATGCTTGTGTAGTAAAGCCAACCTCAACAACACCCGTTGTGATATAAGTATTCACTTGCGATATACTTTCGCCATTAATCAGTTTACCTTGTATATCGTTTAATATACCTTTATGTTGTAACGCTTCTTGTGCTGCCAGTCCATAAGGCGCTATGGAGGGATTGCCAATGGCTATTTTTTTTATGCGGGGAGTTAATAATAATCTTTCCCAATTTTCAAATCCCAAATCCTGTGTGCTGCAAATAACCAAGGTGCCAAAAGCATATACAACAGGTGGGTTTAGGGTGAGCCCGTCGTCAGCCAATTTTTGAGGGAAACTCATATCGGCAGATAAAAAAACATCAAACGGTGCGCCGTTTTTCATTTGTGCCACCAAATTGCCGGACGAACCAATAATGGGTTCGATTTCAATCCCTGTTTTTTGGGCAAAGTCCTTCTGCAAAACCCGGATAACGGATTGCAAATTTGCCGCGGCAGCTACCTTTAGGGTTTGCCCAAAACAAATAGCATTTAAAAAGCATAAAAAGGTTAAAATAGTTATACGCTTTAATTGACGGGGTAAGATCAAATTGCTTTTCATAATTTAAAACATTAGTAAAGCTAAGGTAGGTGATACCTGCCATTACTACAAAGATATTAAAGCTATGCTTAGTAAGCATAGCTTTAATAGGTGATAGATATGACATATATGTATTAAGCAGACTTGAGGCAATAGCCCACCAACCCCTGAAAGTGAGGGCTTAAACGCTCAATAAAAGTTTTCTTTTGCCCCAGCCGGCAAAAGAAAATTGGAAGGACTATTGCCTCAAATCTTAAAGTTCTTCGTCGTGCTGGGTTATATCCAGGCCAGCAGCTTCTTCTGCCGGTGATACCCGCAACTTACTTATCGAGTCGGTAATTTTAAGTAAAAGCAATGATCCGAAAAATGCAAAGACCGAAACCGCGACCAATGCTATCAAATGCACAAAAAATAAATGTGTTTGGCCATAAAAAAGACCGTTGCCGGTTGTGTTGCCGCTGTTTACATTTTGATGGGCAAACACACCTGTTAATAACATACCTACCATGCCGCCAACACCGTGGCAAGGAAATACATCAAGCGTATCATCAATGGATGTACTGGTGCGCCATACCACCACCATGTTACTTACGCACGCTGCTACAATACCAACAATTAACGAATGCGGAATAGTTATAAAACCCGCGGCAGGGGTAACCGCTACCAAACCAACCACAGCGCCAATACAAGCCCCCATAACAGATGGCTTTTTGCCGCGCATAATATCAAAAAATATCCAGGCCACAGCTGCCGAGGCAGAAGCGGTTGTAGTAGTAGCTAAAGCAGTTGCAGCCAGCGCCCCGGAACCTAATGCCGAGCCCGCGTTAAAACCAAACCAGCCAAACCATAATAACCCGGTTCCTAATAATACATAACTTATCCGGGCCGGTGCATGCACGGTATCATTTCGTTGCTTTAAATATAGCGCAGATGCCAATGCCGCCCATCCTGCAGACATGTGCACTACCGTACCTCCGGCAAAATCCAATACACCTAATTTGTACATTAAGCCATCAGGATGCCAGGTAGAGTGCGCAAGCGGTGCATAAATAAACACAATGAATAAGCAAATGAAGATTATATAGGAGTTAAACCGGATGCGTTCAGCAAATGCTCCTGTTATCAGGGCAGGGGTAATAACGGCAAACTTTAACTGGAACATGGCAAATAATACCAACGGAATTGTTGGGGCCAGTTTCCAGGTGGCATTGCCTAACATCCCTTTCATCATAAAAAAGGTGCGCGGGTCGCCAATAATGCCGCCCAGCGAATCTCCAAACGCCAGGCTAAAACCAAATATTACCCAAATAATAGTAATAACTCCCATACACACAAAACTTTGCAGCATGGTAGAAAGCACATTCTTTTTAGTCACCATACCCCCATAAAAAAACGCAAGCCCGGGTGTCATGATCAATACAAGCGCCGTAGCGGTAAGCATCCAGGCCGTATCTCCCGAATCAATTTTATTATTCGCAATATTTACGGTTTCTACAGATGGAAAAACAAGGGCAAGTACTATGATAACTATAAGCACGCCAAAGGGTATGAATTTTTTCATATTTAAATTTTTGATAATTATTAAAACTAATCAGGATTTGTTGCTGTGTCTTTTTCGTCATTCAGGGCGAATGTCCAACCGGCGTCAAGGAGCTTTCTTTTAATCAACTAAGATTTATTAGCATATGCAGAGATTGCTTCGTACCTCGCAATGATGCCTTTATTTATATTATAAAGGCATCAGAATGACAACAATGAAATACACAACGGGCATGGCCTACCAAAACACATGGTGAGGAAAGAGCATTAGCTTAGTACGCCGGGCATAAGCCCTGTTACTAATATGAAAGTTATATTTTAAACAAGTATGGCAAACTATCAGTCCGCCTAAAATGAATGATATGTTTTTTATAAAATGAAGAGATCTAACCGTGCGATAGTTAAGCACCTGGGCCGGACCGCCTTCATCGTTAAATAACCAATCTTTATCATTATGATTGTTGCTGGTTATTATTTCGCATTTATAACGTTTCTGCTTTAAAGATGTAGCAGAATGCTCGAATAAATGATCCTTCCGGAGAAAAATCACCGAAAAAATCAATAAAAAAAGAAAAACAATCCTTTTACCACCCATTTGCATTCCTAAAAATAGGAAAACATATCATAATACCAATAAAAATTGTTCTTTATTGCAATTTTTACAATGGCTATATTGAATAGCTATTAATATAGCTAAATCAGCCTATTAAAACTTTAGGTTTTCCTTTATCCAGGTTAAAACTTCTTTTTGTTGGTTTACTTCGGCAGGTAATTTATCGTGAATCAATTTTTCCATTTTATTGCCAGTGTTGGCAAAACGGTAATCCCATAATATCATTAACTTGTTAATCAGGTAAACCACTTCATTACCTTCTTCTTTGTTAAAAGAGGTTTCATCTGGCTTACCATTTACATGGGGATCGCTAGCGGGGTATACGCTCCATTTATAGTCAGAATAATGCAGGTTTCTCCGGGAGAATAATATCATATTTAGGCAATTTCTCTAAAGGTACTCATAATTAATGGGTTTGATGGAGAAGTTTGCAGCCGGCTGTTTGCAATTAGCGGGATAGTATAGCCCAAAAATGCGTGGATACAACAGCAAAACCGAAACTACAGACTAAAACTACCAGCCTTTTACCTGTTTAATATAAGCCGTTAATTCGTCGGTGATATGCTGATGGTCTTCCATATCCGGGTGACCGCCGCAGCCTTTATTATAGGATCTTGAAAAATAAAAACGATGAACCTTTTTATCGCCCCGGGCATTCACATAATTAGTTGTTCCGGCTAAATAGCGCTTTAAAACCGCCGTCAATTGCGCATCTGCCATGGGGCTGCTCATACATATAATATCTGCCTGCGGATATTTGCTTCGTACTATACCAATAAATTTAACGTATGCGCCGCAAAATACGGTAGAGTCTTGTATTCCGTCATTTTGGCCCAGGCAAATAGTTACCACATCCGGCTGATAGCGTTTAAAATCCCATTGGGCAGAATCCTTTCGTAAATAAACTTTATCAAATACCTGTGGCATTGTAATTTTTAAATCACAGCAACTATGTATCAACCCTATTCCGGATACCGAAGTTAGCTGCCATTGCGCATTTAATGCTCGTGCTGCGCGTGCACCATAGCTCATATACGCATTATGCTGATCAAACCACAGGCCTGTATTACAAGGCACTTTTGACTGGTCCATACCGGCCCCGCTGGTGATGGAATTGCCAATAAATTCTATCTTTCTTTTCGGCTCGGCAGGTAATGGTAAAAGTTGCTCACATCTAAACCCAATAAAATCCAGATAGCCAATATGCGATTCTGTATCCTTGCAAATGGTTATTACATGTGTGGTATTAGCTAATCCTTCCGCAACTTTTATTATATTTTCTTTAGCTGTAAGTTCTATCCGGTAAGGAACCTGATCATCTATGGCTATTTCAAGATAGTTGTGATTTATATTGTACAATACTTCATCATTGATAATAAACTCACAAAATGAACCCTTAAACTTGGCTTTAATATAAACTCCCGCCGACCCAAACCGCGGTATTTGCGGATTGGTAAAATCCACACGGCCTATATAATGAATATTAGGATCGTCAGCCTTAAATAATTTTACCGCGGACTGTTTATTAAAGGGGATTACTGCCATAAATACAGCAGTAATTACCATGACAAATAACCAACGGCCTAAAATTTCCATATGCTAATATAGGCAATAAAAAAGGGCGAAAGTTTTCACCTTCACCCTTTAAAAAATTCAGTTACCGTTTTTATTGGTTAGGCTCGTCGGATGGCGTACCTACAATTTTATAAACTTTATTGTTGTTGTTATCGCGTGCTTCCTGGTAATAATAACCATCTGGCGATATATAATACTTTTGGCCCGCGATGCTGATCTTCTTACAGTCTTCCGGTAAAGTTGTGGTCATGTCACCCAACTGAGGGGGAGCAACTGTCTGCTGAGCGCCGCCATCGCCTTCATCCGTATTTAATTCACCATCTTTACCTGCAACCTGATATACAACTGTGCCATCGTCTTTAGTAATTGGCTGGTAGTAAACGCCATTTAGTTCATAATACTGCACGCCGTTTATTACGATAGATTGCGCATTATCAGGCAGGGTATTTATAGCTGCGCCAACAGGTGGTTCAACCACTTCGTATTGATTATCATTAAACTGATAGTATAAACCATCACTATAAAAATATTGATTTGGGCCAAAATAAAATGGGTAATAACCATAAGGTAATACATTCAATCTAAAACCTAAGTGTGGTGAATAAAATGAATTATAATAACCATGGGCGTTGTAATAGCCGCCCGGCCTTCCGCCGCTTCTGCCTATACGGGTAACCCCACGGCCCGGCATACCTGGATAACTACGGTAAGCAGGACGACCCGCTAAACCTATTTGCGCGGTAGCAGACACCCCCCTTTGTCCCGGGTTAATACCCTGACGCGGACCCGAAAAAGTCCGCTGCGGACCAATTGAATTGTTACCGCGTGGAGCGGTGCCGAAATTACCGCCCATACGTTGCGTACCACCGCCGCCATTAAATGATGGCCTTGCACCGCCGCCGGCTGGTGCTGCTGGTCTGCTTCCACCGCCGCCACCATTTCCACCGCCACCCCGGTTACCGCCTTCACGCTGTGCATTGGCCGGTAAAGCTAAAGCCACACATAATAGTGTGCTAAATGCCATACCCATTAAGTTTATATATGTCCTTTTCATGATAATAGTTTTTTACCCGCATTAAGATTGCCGGCTTTGTAAATTTTAGACTGTAATTTGAGTAAACAGTTTAATATTTACTTAATTTTATCAGGCAAAAAGTGGGCCAGTAATAAGGTTAACAGGCTAAATTATTATACAAGTATACGTGTATTTGATAATTAATACATCCTGAACACCAAAAAAATACGAACAGGTCTTTTTTTAGCTAAATATCTTCGGCTATAAACAAAAAAGGCCCATCAAACCTGATGACAAATAAACCGTCGGCAGCGGTTTTAAACAGCCTGTCTTTCACCGTTTCTAAACCGGATAATTGCAAGTTATCCGGTTGGTTTAATAGTTCAATAAACTCACCGGCGGGCTTCCATTTACTAAAACCCGAAGTAATGGTGTAAATTTTTTGGTGATTATAAAAGATCACCAGGTTTATTTTATCCAAGAATGGCAGGTAATCAGGCAACTGCAAATCATCCGTTACTACATTAACTGCCGAATAATTACTACCGGTCAAAAAATCAAAAGCGGTACTAATTACAGATCCTTGTTTAAGCGGCAATTGTTTTACATCCGATTGAATATCTTCTTCACCGCTGTCTGTTATGATCCAATCAATTTTAATACCGTAGGCATTTAATTTTTCGGCCATCGGTTCGGTAACTATTACCGTAGGGCTCCACTCCAGCAACTGGCCCAGCAATTCGTCCGAAAAATTATCCAGCCCCAACACCAATAGGGCGGGCTCCTGCTTTTCGCGTACAATATGGTGTGAGGACATTTTCTTTTTAATTTATCATTCTAAGTCAGTTTACAAAACGCTGAAAGGATAATGGCTATGTATCCCATTATGTCATGGGTAGCAGCGTCTCAGAAGAACAAAAATGAGAAATTAATAGATCTTTCTGTAAAATTCTTTAACCATCCATGCCGGGTCAAAAGAA